>JADGAQ010000062.1 GCA_015231925.1 Magnetococcales bacterium | reverse complement strand
GGCCTTGCAGGAGATCGATGTTCCCAAGGATATCGTGGTGGTGACCGATCAGGATGTCTTGCAGCACGGCGACAACCCCTCCCTGGTGATCTTCCCGGCGCTGAGAGAAGGGAGGGAGTTGTACTATATCTTGTCGTGTTGAGCTGGTGTGGAACTTTCCGAAACGCTCTGAAATGCGAGCCTATTGTAAAACGGGGAAGCTTGGGTTGGGTTAATTGAGGAGAATGACAACTGAAAAGTCAAAGGACAGAACATTTCCTTTTTTTGATACTTAAAAGAAAAATATTGAACGTCAAAAGAAGGTTTATTTACCCCGCCACCTGCCGCACCACCTCGCAAATCCGCTCCGCCAGCTCCTCGATGCGCTCCTGGTTGTCCCCCTCCAACATGACGCGGATCTTCGGTTCCGTGCCCGACTTGCGTACCAGAACCCGGCCCTCCTCGCCCAGGTCGGATTCAACCTCCCGAATCGCCTCCTGAACCCGTTCGTCCCCCATCGGATCCACCCCGTTGGAAAACCGCACGTTCTTGAGAATCTGCGGATAGGTCACCAAACAAGAGGCCAGTTCCCCCAACGAACGACCACTCCCGGCCATGATCTCCAATACCTGCAAGGCGCTCATCAAACCGTCGCCCGTGGAGTTGCGATCCAGAAAAAGCAGATGTCCCGACTGCTCCCCGCCCAGGTTGTACCCCCCCTGCAGCATCGCTTCCAGCACGTAACGGTCCCCCACCGCCGCCCGCACCAGACGCAGGCCGTGGTGCTGCATCAGCTTCTCCAGCCCCAGGTTGGACATCACCGTGGCCACAATGCCGCCGCCTTTGAGCGTGCCCCGCTTTTTCATCTCCAGGCCGCAGATGGCCAGAATATGGTCGCCGTCCAACACCCGGCCTTTTTCATCACACAGGATGACCCGGTCCGCATCCCCGTCGAAGGCGATGCCCAGATGCGCACCATGTGCCACCACGCCCTGTGAAATCACCTCCGGATGCAGCGAACCCACCTTGTCGTTGATGTTGCGCCCGTTGGGCAGGGTGCCGTGCAGAATCAACTCCGCACCCAGGTTCTCCAGAACCTTCGGCGCGATGCGGTAGCTGGCCCCGTGGGCGCAATCCACCACGATGCGCAATCCCTTCAGGGAGAGGTTGCGGGGGAACAGCTCCTGGCAGAATTTGCGATAGTGTTCTGCCGCTTGCTCGACATGGGAGTCTTCCCCGATCTCCTCGCCGGGGGGCAGGGTGAAGTCCGGTTCGTGCAGCAACGCTTCGATGGTCGCTTCAACGCTGTCCGGTAGCTTCATGCCGGAGGGGTCGAACAGCTTGAGGCCGTTATCCCGATAGGGATTGTGGGAGGCGGAGATCATCACGCCGGTGTCGGCCTTCAGGTGGCGGGTCAGATAGGCCAGCGCGGGAGTGGGCACCACCCCCACCTGCAGACAGTGGACCCCCATGGAGGTGAAACCGGCTACCAGGGCCGATTCCAGCATCGGGCCGGAGCGGCGGGTGTCCATGCCGATGACCACGGTGGGAACGGGAATGGTGCGACGCAGCACGGTGGCGGTGGCCATGGCCAGATGCAGGGCGAATTCGGCGGTCATGGGGTGAAGGTTGACCGGGCCGCGTATGCCGTCCGTGCCGAAGAAATGACGGGAAGAGGTCATTGAGTGATCCGTGTTTGAGGATGGCTGCCTTTTAATCTTTTGTCCTTTAACTATCAAAAAAAGAAAATGTTCTGTCTTTTGACCTTATCCGTATCCGTTATATTTGTCTTTTTACAAAATCCTTATAGAAGTTAAGGTGCTTCCAAGCATATCCTTTGACTTTCAATATTTATCCTTTAACTATCAAAAAAAGGAAATGTTCTATCCTTTGACTTTAATCTGTTTCCGGTAAATCTTTTCCAGAAAAACCTTTTAAATAACAGCAAAAATCAAAATATAAATTCAAAACATTTTCTTTTTTTGATACTTAAAGGACAAATATTGAACGTCAAAAGATTAACTAAAAATTCATCCAACCTTTTACCACATGCAACGCCTGCTGCACCCCCTCCACCTCATGCACCCTCAAAATCCGGGCTCCCTCCAAAACACACATCGCCCCCAAAACCATACTGCCCACATCCCGCCGCGACGGCTCCGGAATCCCCGTCAACTCGCCGACGATGCGCTTGCGCGACACCCCCACCAACAACGGCGCCCCCAATCCCCGAAACAGCCGCAAATGACGCAGCAAACCCAGATTGTGCTGCCTCTCCTTGCCGAAACCGATGCCCGGATCCAGCCACAGCCGCTCCCGCCCGAAGCCGTTTGCCAGACACCAGTCCACACGCTCTTTCAGAAAGGCGTAAATCTCCACCACCGGGTTCCAATAACGCGGCTCCTGCTGCATGGTCTGCGGCGAGCCCGCCATGTGCATGAGAATCACCGGAACCGACAACGGCGCCAGCAACGCCGCCGCTTGCGGATCCCCCCGCAAGGCGGTGACATCGTTGACCAGCGAGGCTCCCGCCTCCAACGCCGCCGCCATCACCGCCGCCTTGGAGGTGTCCACGGAGATGGCAATGGGCAGACGCTGCGCCAGTCCCTGAATCACCGGAATCACCCGGCGCAACTCCTCTTCCTGGGAAACCGGCGTCGCCCCCGGACGAGTCGATTCGCCACCCACATCCAGAATGTCCGCGCCCGCCCGAGCCAGCGCCAGACCGTGGGCTACCGCGGCGGCCACCTCGTGAAAGGAACCCCCGTCGGAAAAGGAGTCGGGCGTGCAGTTGACCACCCCCATGATCAGCGGACGATCCCCCGCCAGATGCCAGGTGCGCCCGGTCGTCGTCCAGCTCAACGGGGCATCCGTCGCCAGATGATGGGCCAGGGTCTCGCGTAGCAGCGGCAGATGTTCGGCTTGAGGCGTCGTTTCCAGATGATCCATCCACTGCCGCAACGCCTCCAGGGAGAGCAATCCCCGGGCGTAGCACTGCTCCCCATGGGTTTCGCGCTGAAATCCCTCAGGCACGGGCCACGCGGCATCCCAGCCCATCAGTCGCAGCAGCCAGCGACTGGACGGGGCGCGGAAATCGGGGATTTCGGGAAAATAGTCCCCCGAGCCTCCCGAAGGACGCTGGCCGTCCAGTGGTTGCAACAGAGGCAAAAAGGTCATGAGCTGGAGAGTCCGGGCCCGTTGTCCATGGCTTGGTGAATATCGATGGAATCCTTGTCCGCATCCCCCGGAGGAGGCGGCGGGGGCTCACGGGAAGGGGGCAGCGGCTTGAGCGCTTCGCTGGCCGGCAGTCCCTGGACGAAACGGGCCACTTCGTCCGCGTCGAGGGTTTCCCGCTCCAGCAGGGCGTTGGCCATGGCGTGCAACACCGCCATCTGATCCTTCAAAATCTGCTTGGCCTTCTGGTAGTTGCGATCCACCAGATTGCGCACCTCCTCGTCGATCATGCGGGCGGTCTCTTCGGAGAGGTTCTTGTGCTGGGTGATCTCCCGGCCCAGAAAGATCTCCTGCTCCCGTTCGCCGAAGGTGAGGGGCCCCAGCCGTTCGCTCATGCCGTAGGTGCAAACCATGCTGCGGGCCAGATCCGTGGCGCGCAGAATGTCGTTGCCCGCGCCGGTGGTGACCTGGTTCAACACCAGCTCTTCCGCCAGTCGTCCGCCCATGAGCACGGCGATGTTGTTCTCCAACTGCTCACGGGAGTAGGTGAAGCGATCCTCCATGGGCAGTTGCATGGTCAGTCCCAAAGCCCGACCCCGGGGGATGATGGTCACTTTGTGAACCGGGTCGGTGCCCGGCAGACAGGCGGCCACGATGGCGTGCCCCGCTTCGTGATAGGCGGTGGTCTTGCGTTCGCGCTCCGGAATGATGGCCGACTTGCGCGGCTTGCCCATCATGACCTTTTCCTTGGCCGCTTCGAAATCCTCCATCTCCACGACCTTCTTGTCGAGACGGGCAGCGCTCAGGGCGGCCTCGTTGACCAGATTGGCCAGATCCGCACCGGAAAAACCGGGGGTGCCCCGGGCGATCACTTCGGCATCGACATGTTCCGCAACCGGCACCTTGCCCATATGCACCCCCAGAATCTGGGTGCGTCCCCGAATGTCCGGATTGGGCACCGTCACCTGCCGGTCGAAACGACCGGGGCGCAGCAACGCCGGATCCAGCACGTCGGGCCGGTTGGTGGCCGCCACGATGATGACCCCCTCGTTGGATTCGAAACCATCCATCTCCACCAGCAACTGGTTGAGGGTCTGCTCCCGTTCGTCGTGCCCGCCGCCGAGACCGGCGCCGCGATGCCGTCCCACCGCGTCGATTTCGTCGATGAAGATGATGCAGGGGGCGTTTTTCTTGCCCTGTTCGAACATGTCCCGCACCCGCGCCGCGCCCACGCCCACGAACATCTCCACGAAATCGGAACCGGAGAGGTTGAAGAAGGGCACGTTGGCTTCCCCCGCGATGGCGCGGGCCAGCAGGGTCTTGCCGGTTCCGGGGGGGCCGACCAGCAGCACCCCCTTGGGAATCTTGCCGCCCAGCCGCTGGAATTTCTGCGGGCTCTTCAGGAACAGGATGATCTCCTGAAGCTCCTCCTTGGCCTCATCAATGCCGGCCACGTCGGCGAAGGTGACGCGATTGTTCTTCTCCGAGACCATCTTGGCCTTCGACTTGCCGAAGGACATGGCTCCGCGCCCGCCGCCGGACTGCATCTGGCGCATGAAGAAGATCCACACCCCGATCAACAGCAGCATGGGGAACCAGGAGATGAGCAGGGTCAGCAGCAACGGCGTCTCATCCGGGGGACGCGCCGCGATGGTGACCTTCTTCTCCCGCAGCAGCCGCACCAGATCGGGATCATCGGGCGTGTAGGTGGTGAAGGAGGTGCCGTCGGACATCAACCCCGCCAGATTGCGACCCTGGATGGTGACATCGGTCACCCGCCCCTGATCGAGCTGGTGCATGAAGTCCGAAAAGGGAATGTATTGTTCCTTCGTCATGGGCTGGTTGAACAGATTGTACAACATGACCAGCAACATGCCGATGACCAGCCACAGTGACAGATTTTTATAGAAACCGTTCAATTGCCGCAGACTCCCTGCCGATCAGAATCCGATCCCGTTGGAGCGGATTGTTCCGGAGATACCCCCTCCCTCTTACACGATAGGCCTGCCGGGCCGAAAGTTCAATCCCATCTTGAAAAATGGCGCGTTGTTTCGGCTTTCGGGTTCCCTCGTCGCCGCCCCGCGCCCCGGTCTGGCGGCGCAGCGTAACCAAACAGAGATGGGCACGGAATTCTTGACAACTGACAGCATGATGACAAAGTCATTCGCATTACAGACAGCAGGGCACACGTCGAGAGGGTTAAATTCCAAAATTTAATTTCAAATTATTGGATTTAACTTTCCTGTCGGTCAGGGAGTGCCCATCAACGACTTCATGGCAAAGGAGTGTAGAGCATGTCACTGAATGACGGTTACGGTGTTCTGGTCGGTACGCTGCACCATTATGTGAGGGATCCGCCGGACGATTACGGGCGCTACTACCATGAAAACATTTATGTGAATACACCGGCTGGGCAATATCATTGTGCGGTGGATGTCGATTCCAAGAAAGCCGACAACGGCATCGAATGGCGCATCGTCACCCTCAGTCCGGGGAATCTGAAAGGGGTCCATGCCTTTTCCGGGGGCTGGCACGCCCTGGCCATGAATGCAACCTCCGGAGCCCTGGATTACGTGCGCACCGCAGCCTTCCACAAACCGATCTTCGGCTTGGGCGCTCTGGTCAAGCTTGGTTTCATGCAGTGGCTGGCGGATTATCTCAAATTCAAACTGACGCCGAAGTGGCAGGCCGGAACCAGCCTGCAGGCTCTGCAAGCCCTGGAGCCCCTGCTGGATCACTGCAAACGGCTGTTCATCTACGGGGAGCCTTTCAACAGCGGGCTGGGGGTTCACAATATCCACCAGAACCAGGGCGATCCCGTTTCCAGTCCCTGGGCTGCGGAGAATGGCATCTGGCAGGATGGCTGCCCCATCATCGAAAAGCAAAACGGAACAATCGTCGCCTTCCAAACCAAGTTCAAAACGCAATCCTATAAAACGGATAATAACGGGCATCCGCTACCCTGAACCCGCCGGGGGCGATTGTCGCCCCCGGACCCCTCGCAGGAATGGCCTCAGAAGGTGTATCCAACCACCAGGGTGACGTTGTCCCGGTCGGCGAGCAGGTTGTAGGCCCCGCCGGCGATGCGGGTGTAGGCCATGTCGGCGAACCAGCTTTTGCGCCATGTCACGTGCAGGGCGGGGCGCAAGACCTTGCGATCCTCCAGGAACGTGCCGTCGTAGGAGAAGCCGGAAAGGTCGTGGGCGAAGGCCAGTGACGGGGTCAGTACGGTATCGGGCAGCCGATCGGGGTAGTCCGCCGACAGCCGCAGGCGGTAGCCCCAGGCGTTGTCGGAGATGAAACCCTGGTGGCTGCAGCCCTTTTGAGCGGCGGTGGTATCGGTGCAGGGCTGACCGTCGACCGCGCCGGGACCGTAGTCGTCCGGGCGGCCGTAGCGCAACACGCCGGGATTCGGCAGATTCTCCACATGGCTGAAACCGGCTTCACCGGCCACACTGAGGCGTTCGGCCCCCAGCACGGCGGCAAAGCTCCGCTCCAGACCCAGACTGGCGGTGGTTACCGGAAAGCGGTCGTAGGCGTCGAATTGCCCGCCGGGAGGGATGGCGTTGCTGTTTTTGGCCAGATTCAGCGCCGAAGTGGGCGAACGTCCGTAAAATGCGGTGATCAGATCGGCGGCATTCAGGTTGAGGGGCTGCCCGGAACGTCGGGCCACTTCACCGAAGGCCCGCAGGGAGTCGTCGATGCGGCTTTGGAAACTCAGACCGTAGAGTTGAATCCCCTCGGGATAGAGGGTGGCGTAACGCAAGCCGTTGGCATCGGTGAGCCGGGTGGTGGCCGTACCGTAACCGCCGTTCACCTCGGCATTGGTGACGCGCACGCTGGGGGAACGACTGTGATAACGCAGGCCGTAGGCGCGGAACTCCGTGGCCAGACTGCGGGCGGTATAGCGCAGCGAAAGACCGAACTGCCCCGCGTCGGAGCTGTCCACGTCCGCCTGACGTTTGGGATAGCGTCCCGAGGCCAGAGCGGTGTCGTCGGAGAGGGTCGGCAGCACCGAGACGTAATTGCAGCCGCTGGTGGAGTAGTTGGAAAGCGCGAAAAAGGTGCCGCAGCCGACCTGAACCGTGGAACGGTGTTCCAACTGAAGAAAGCCGTCCGCACCCCACGCGCCGCCGCCGTCCAGGTTGACGTAAACCATGCCGACGGGTATCCGCCCCTCCTGGGGCAGGGCGCCGGGACGGGTCTGGGCCGGATGGTCGAGGGGGTTGATGGTGTCGAGACCGCCGGTGGTGAAACGGGATGCGCCCCAGTGGACCACCTGTCGGCCAAGACGCACCTCCATCCGGCTGCGATCCGTCGGCTTGAAGTGGCCGAAGGCGTAGGCGTCGGCCAGTTCCAGGTTGCTGAAGCGGGCGGTGGGGGAAAAACCGGCGTCGCTCAGGGGGGCATCGCGACGGAATCCGTTGGGCGCATTGCCGTAAGGGCGATTGCCTTCGGCGAGTTCGTGGTCGTACCAGGCCCGGGTGCGGGCGAAAACCCCGTACTCCCCCCGTTTGACCTCCACATCCACCAGGGCCTTGACCAGACTCGAAACCGGTTTGCCGCGCTGGAAATTGAGATCCGCTCCCCCGCCGTTGCCGAGGAGTTGGCCCGAAGAGAGACCCGCCCGCGCCGCCGAGGTTTTGCCGATGAGCGCCGTATCGGGCGCTTCGGTGCGGATCATGGTTCCGGCGCTGATCGTACCGTTGATGCGCGACTGAAAGCCGTTGCCGAGGGGCAGATCCATGGCCGCAACCGGTCCCGGAGCGGCCAGAAGGAAAAGGGCGATACGTCGCAGTGGGAGCATGATGGCCGTGTCCGGGGAAGGAGGCGAAACCCTTTCCGTCGGGGCCGTCGTCGTTGACAGCCCCTCGCGATCAGGCTCAAGATGTCCCCAGGATACACGTCTGTTTCCACCAAAATCGAGGGAAGCCCATCATGAAGGAAGGACTGTCCACCCGTTGCGTGCATGCGGGGGAGATCGAAGACCCCCACGGTTCACCGACGACACCTCTGTACAGCACCACCACCTTTAAATTCGGCTCGACGGCCCAGTTGCTCGATGTGCTGGAAGGGCGGGTTTCCGGCAGCATTTACACCCGGTACGGTTTCAATCCGACCATCCTCGGTCTGGAGGAGAAGCTGGCTGCGCTGGAGGGAGCGGAGGCGGCCTGGGCCTTCTGTTCGGGCATGGCTGCCGAGGCGGCGCTCTTTCTCACCCACGGGCGAGGCGGCATCGCCTGTTTGGGCGACGCCTACGGCGGCACCCTGGAGTTGATCGGCAGCCAGTTGCCGATGCTGGGTTTTACCACCCATCTGTTGGCGGGGAGGGCGGTGCAGCGGCTCGATGCGGTGCTGGAGAGCGGGATTTCGCTGCTGTTTCTGGAGACGCCCACCAATCCGACGCTGGAGGTGTTCGACATTCGTGCCATCGCCGAAAAGGCGCGTCGTCACGGGGTGCTGGTCGCGGTGGACAACACCTTCGCCACGCCGGTCAATCAGAATCCGCTGGCCTTGGGGGCCGATATCGTGGTCCACTCCGCCACCAAGTATCTGGGGGGCCACTCGGACGTGACGGCGGGAGCGTTGATGGGCTCGAAGGCGGTGTTGGCCCCGGTGTGGAACTGGCGCAAGAACCTGGGGTCGATTCTGGCTCCGGAGACGGCGCATTTGCTGGCACGCAGCATTCGCTCCCTTCCGGTGCGGGTGCAGCGGCAGAACGCCACGGCGCAGGCGGTGGCCGAGGCGTTGGCGCGGCATCCCCGGGTGGCGCGGGTGTTGTATCCGGGCTTGCCCGATTTTCCGGGCCATCAACTGGCCAGGGAGCAGATGCGGGGTTTCGGGGGGATGTTGGCCTTCGAGGTCAACGGCAGCGGGCAGGAGGCCACGCAGGTGGCGGACCGGCTGCGGCTGTTCGCTTTGGCGCCGAGTCTGGGTGGGGTGGAAAGTCTGGTCACCCAGCCCTGCACCTCGACCCACCACGGATTGACTGCCGGGGAGCGGGCGGAGCGCGGCATTTCGGATAGCCTGTTGCGTCTCTCCATCGGACTGGAAGATGCCGAAGACCTGATTGCGGATCTGCACCGGGCCTTGGCCTGACAAGGCGTTGCGGCGCTTTTCAATATTTTATCTTTTAAGTATCAAAAAAAAGGAAATGTTCTGTCCTTTGACCTTTTCTGTTCGTTCTTGCTGCATAGGATCAAGAAGGAAAATATAAAATCAAAGGACAGAACATTTCCTTTTTTTGATACTTGGAAGAAAAATATGGAAAGTCGCTGATCGGTCAATATTCACGGGGACCGTCATTCCTTTGGTGGGTTTCTCAGGTCCTGATTGGGAAAGATGAGTAGATTGCAGGGAACATCCGCCGGTTGAGGAAATAACAGGATCGAGATGTTCAAGAATAAAGATCCGGAGGCGCGTTCTTTCGAGGTCGAGGTCGCTTTCACCCGGCATGGTGCAACCGGTGGCGTGGCAACTTACCGGAACGAGCCGGATTAGCTGATCGAAGGCCTGGACAAAATCATCGAGGCGTTGGGGGAGTTCTGCAAGGGTACGGCGATTCATCAGATTTGGCCCCAGATAATCGATGCCCTGCATGAGGCAGGGGATAACCGGTTTGAATCGGTCATCGCCCTCCTTTTGCAGCGCAAGGCAACGTTTGATGATGGGCCAGGGATTTTCGCGGAGATAGCTCATATCAGGATCAAAGCATTTGTGCTCGCGTGAGGTGACTATCTCATCGGAAAAATCGGTACAGTCAACTTCATCGGCGCTCAGGACATTTGGCAGGAGTAGCAGTGCAACGAGAAGAAGGAATTCATGGAAGGGAAACTTATTCATAAGGGTTCATTCAGGGGCTAAAAGGATGGGTGCGAGAATGGTATTATCTCTTTGTCTTTTTAGTATAGCGAACCTCTTTAATATATATTTAAGTAGCCAGCTTTTGTAGATAAACTTGGATGGATCATTATCTCTGGCAAATTGCTTATTTGGAACTGTTGTTGAAAACAAAAGCAATGCTTTAGCATTAAGTTGTTCCAAAGCTGGAAGAAATGCTGCTAACTCATCTGGACTAAGCAATTCGGAAGCTACCTTTGCAACGAGTTCTTTTATGCAGGTGCTGTACAGTTTAACTTCAATTAGATGGTCGGGATTTTTCGGTATATTCTTGTCACAGTAATTATATAAAGATTCCACTTCGGGGAGTTCGCGATTGGAAAAACATGCTGGAATAACGGGAGGATTGGATTGACTGCTTACCTTGTCATTACCTGAAATCTGATCCTGCTGGCACGGTTTCCCATTTTGCCCCTCAGCACTATTTGGTGCGATGGCAAACAACAATGGCTCGATAGGGGAGTTGACAGGAACCGGACCCATCGGTGGTTGGCCATATCCGTATTGGGAGCAAAGAATAATGACAAAATAAACAAAACCGACTCCGAGTACAGGCCTGGAGGATACCCTCCAGGCCCGACGTTGGAGAGAGTCAGGGTGTTTGACGGGGCACATAGTAACGGATACGGGCATAATCGCCTCCCGCGTCTTCATCTTTTTTCCAATATTTGTCTGGAGTAACCCTTGCGTCATGTTGACTTTTCAGTAGCGCGAGCCGCTGCTGCCCCAGTTGTTTCAAAAACGAGTCCTTCCTGGTTTAATTGATCTTAGTTTGCTGCTTAAAGGAGTTTTCCAAAAGGACAAGATGTTTTTGTAAGTTCGCATCACTATTCTGGATGATTCGTGTCCGATACACCGGGAGAATCAATAAAATGGTTTGGTGAATCAGGAGGGAGTTTCGGTAAATAGAATAGAAAAGGCGGATAGTCCCCGGGAGGTGCCTGCCAGTTAAAGTCAAAATTGGCGATCATGTCGATTAATAAACGAACCTTTTCGAATTCAAGCTTGTGTTCGTCTGGATAAATACATTCTTTAGGCTTGCAGGTAACTGGTATCAACTGCATCAGTTTATTGTTTGCTTCGATGAACTCCTTGGCCAATTTGATAGCCTTAGGTTTGTTTAATAAAAATTCAAATTGGGGTTCTTCAGTACGAGAATCAACTACTTCAAGTAAGCAGGGAATGGCTTTTTGATAAGTTTGTCGCTCCAGCAAATCAGGAGTTAAGCACCTTTTAATCAAAGGCCAAGGATTTATCACTATGTGTTTATTTGATATTGTTTGTTTTTGTGTCTCGGGTAAAGATTCCAATGGAACCTCATTGGCACAAAATACTTGATCAGGACATACAATAAATATACTCATGATAATAAGCGCCACTAATGAAGAAAATATCGACGAACCCGTCGACAAATAAACCTTATTGGTGTGATATCGGTTCATGGTTCCTTGGTCTCATGGGTTAATAAAATCAGTTTGTAAAGAATATCCAAGTAAAGTGTGCTAATATTTGTTGGTGGATGGGAATCCCGATCTCTGTTATAGCCGACGTTGCCTGTGGAGATTGTCAAGTAAAATTCAAATGCGGCCTCTGAAAAATTATTGAGCGTTGACATGAACTCTAGGTATTGAGACTCGGGGAAAAAGGCTTTGGCTTCTTTATCAACCTCCTGAAATAGGCATTCATTTTCCAGGCGCGCCATTGTTGGAACGTCTAGCTCCCCGGCACCGGTAGTGTAGAAGCGCTCACATTTTAAGTGACGTTCATGCCAGTCTTGATATATCCTTTGGCCAATCGATTGGCAATATAAAGATTCTGGATGGCATAGAGCAGCCAGAAAAAACATATAATATAGTGGCCTGGAAGAAACTTTCCAGGCCTGAGCAACAAGAGGGTTATTTGTTAGGGTAACGCATATGCCATTGTATTCTCGAATGGTCGCCCAAGGTATCTTCATTTGATTTCCATGGCTTCTCACGGAGTCGTCTTCTCTTGGCTTGATCGTTTTGAAGGCCCTTGTTATGCTGTTCAATAAGTAGCTCATATCGGCGCTCCCCGAGCTTGGTAAGGAACGCTTGCTTTTGATGGTTATCCAGGGAGCCGATCTCTCTGATAGCCTTGGTCGTAAGAATATTAGCCTGAAACTCCGGAACATAAGCTGGATTGATGTCCTCCAGTCCAGCCTGAAGAACCTGTGCGCCATCACCCATACCGTGCCGGAAGAGTGAATCGAGAACGGCGCTTTGAACGGCTGGATCCTGGATGCTTTTCAGGGCGTTGATTCCCCCCGCATTGGCAAGCGAGTGGTGTGTCGTGCCAATCAACATTCTGGCAATCTCATCGGGGGTGGACTGGCTACCGAATCGGGTTAAATCAACCCCCGTAATATGCTTTCTTTCAATTGCTTCTCGGACGGATTTTTCCTTCAGGCCTCCAAAGGCGGTATCGGTCCCCCGATATTTACTATCATCCTGGACTTCACCGGGTTTGGTGCCATGCCAGCGGAAGCCACCCTCCCAGTCCAGAGTCTGGACAAAGGTCTTCGCCAGGTTCTCAGGCATGCCTTGGCGTTTCAAAGCCTCATAAACGGCCTCCCGTTTCTGCAGATTGGCAGTTGGGTTTCCATTGGCGTCATTGTACTCGCCTTCCTTTCCCTGCACAACGGGAATCGTGGGTTGCCAAGATGCTGAGGGTTTTTCTGTCGTGGCATTGGCATCTTTTTGGTAGGAAGGCGTTGCCGCAGGTTGTGACCTTCTGTTGGCTGCAAGTACGGTGGGTTGATCGCCTTGCGGGTTGGGGGTTTGGTCCGGTACCGGTGTGGGCGAATCCTGTCGGGAGGTATCGTTCACGGGGGTGTTCGGCACATTGCCGGTGTGAAAGTCGACGGCGTTGGTGGGACTGAGAGCCGCCACTTGAACGCCTTCGGCAGGTTTATTTCGGATGAAGGGCCAATCGAACGAGATATCGAATATCGAGCGCGGCGGCGATTTTTCCCCGGTGTCGTTGTCGGTCGGTGTGCTGTCCGGGTTCGGGATGCCTGGCGTTGGCGTCGACGAATCGTTTTCAGTGGCATTTAAAGCGGGTTCAAAGCTTTTGGGGAGTCCCCAATCGATGGTAGGGTCGAAAATGGAAGGGCGTTTGTGGGGTGGTTTCGCATGCGGATTCGCCGGGGATATTCCGATATCTTCGAGATCAAGCCCACCGTCGAGGATCGGTCCGGGAACATAAACGCCGGGCCTTTGGTCCGGAGAAACCTCCCAGGGTTGGCGGCAAGAGTGGTCCTCGACGATATTCATCTTTCCGGGGGTGCAGAGCGGCCTGTTGTCTACCGGGGGGATCGTCACCGGAAAGTCGAAACCGGGATCCTGGCCCGGCGGATAGGGAAAATAGGAGTGGCTCGGGAAGAACCCCGTTTGGTTTGACCGACTGTTGTTGCTGGCCGGGACCGGGGTCGTAATACTCTCCGGCTCCGGTTCGGGCAATTGCCCCTGCTCCGGACCCATGTGGAAGGTGAGGGACTCCTGCACCAGGCTCGGCAGGGATGGGTCTTTGCCGTCGTTGGGGCGACGGAGTTTCTTGTCCAGAACAAAGGCGCGTTGGTTGACCAGGGCGTCGACCTGCTTTTCGTAGGCCTTTCGAAGGCGCTCCTCCTCGCTTTCTTGGCTCAGCGCCTGGCGGACATCCTCTTCGAGATCAAAACGATTGAACATGGTACTAACTCCGGGTTTGTGAATCTAAAAGGGTTTGGTGAAAAGAGGTCGACTGCAAACGGGGAAACTATTTCACAGTCGTAGGCATAATGATATTACATATTGATTATGGAGAACGAACCGACGTGATGAGATAAGGGGGAAGGATCACAAGGTCCGAACGAACCGCCTCCGCCTTTCAATATTTTCCTTTAAGTATCAAAAAAAGGAAATGTTCTGTCCGTTGACTTTTGTTTGTTAGTTATTAATTAATAATAAGTAATTATTTACCACGCTGCGCCGTGCAGCATGATCGTGTCAACAGCAAAAGGAAGAGTCCCAGGGCGCTGCCCTGGACCCGTCGGGGGGGATAATCCCCCCCGAACCCCCGTATATCGGAATAGTTAGAAAAGGACAATCAAAGTCAAAGGATAGAACATTTCCTTTTTTTGATACTTAAAGGATAAATATTGAAAGGCGAGGCTATTTGGGCAGGAAGTATACGCGGGTCTTCACCCGTCGAATGGTCAGGCGGTGAATGGTCAACATCCACTGGGATTTCGGGTTAAGCAACATCTCCTGAAAAGCGGTGCGCGCCCGCCCATTGGGAGGATGGCCACAATGGGTCAGTTGCCGATGCAGTCGCAGCAGTAAACGGTCCTGCAGTTCCGTGGGCCATTGAGCCAGGCTGGTGTGATCAAGGCTCAGCAAGTTCTCCTCCGAACGGATATCGAGCTGAGGCAGGAGTTGATCAAGGCTCCATTCCAGGGCGGCGTTGGCCTCTTTCAGAAGTTGGGCGCTCCGGTTGAGAGCCAGTACAGGGGTTCCGGTGGTTTGCGCCTGTTCCAGGCAGGGCAACACCTGGTGACGCAGACGGGGCCGCAAATGGTGAATGTTGGCGTTGCTGGGATCGTCGAGCCAGGCCAGGTTCTGGTCACGCAACCAGTGACGCAGGGTCTCCCGGTCGAAACCGAGCAGGGGGCGGATCAGGCGCAGACCGTTTTCCAGCCGGTCGGGAACCAGGGAGGAGAGGCCGGAGAGACCGCTGCCGCGCAGCAGATGATGCAACAGGGTTTCCGCGCTGTCATTGGCCTGGTGGGCGATGAGCAGGGTGGGAATGTGCCGCTGGTGGCAGGTGGTGGTGAGAAATTCGTAGCGGGCCAGACGGGCCGCTTCGTAGAGGTTGCCGGAAGGAAGCGCATCGCAGTGGCCGATATGGCAGGAGAGGCCCAATTTGGCGGCTTCGGCGGCGACCCAGGCGGCTTCATCACCGGATGCGGGGCGAAGGTTGTGGTTGAAGTGGAGGATGAGAGGGTGAAGGTGGCTTTGGGCCAGCAGATGCATCAAGGCGATGGAATCGGACCCGCCCGAAATGGCGGCGGCGAGAGGCAGGGGCCAGGAGGGGATGGCGAGTTGGAAGCGGGCGAGAAGGGTGGCTGGCATCCGGGCTTGTATCTGTTTCGGTATACGGGGGTTCGGGGCAGAGGCCCAAGATTTAATAAAATCCGTTGACTTTCAATATGTTATCTTCTAAGTATCAAAAAAAGGAAATGTTCTGTCCTTTGATTTGTCAGTTTCTTAAAGAAAAACTATTCAAGAACATTAAGAAAAGACTAACGTAACTATTCAGGACCCCGTGCAGCGCGACATGACGAAGTCAACGGCGAAAGGAAAAGTCCCAGGGGTGCCCCCTGGACCCCATGGGGTTGGAAGTCAACAGCGAAAGGAAAAGTCCCAGGGCGCTGCCCTGGACCCGTTGGGGGGGATAATCCCCCCCAAACCCCCGTATACCTGAACAGATACAGACTAACAAGCAGATAAAGTCAAAAGACAGAACATTTTCTTTTTTTGATACTTAAAAGATAACATATTGAACGGCAGATGATTATTCCTCAATCGAAAGCGCCGTCCGGTGAGACATCCATCACCGGTTGAGGCAGGGTCAGGTATGGCGCCGGATCTTGCACCCCGGCTTCGGCGAACCCGGCCAGCCGCAGGCGGCAGGCGTCGCACAGGCCGCAGGCCCAGCCTCGATAATCCGGGCTGTAGCAGGTGTGGGTCATGGCGAAATCCACTCCCAGGGCCAGTCCCTCCCGCACGATATCGGCCTTGGACATGTGCAGCAATGGGGCATGCATGCGAATCGACTGCCCCGACACCCCCGCGCGGGTGCCCAGATTGGCCAGATGTTGGAAGGCTTCCAGAAAGGCGGGTCGGCAATCCGGATACCCGGAATAGTCGATGGCGTTGATGCCGATGAAGATGTCCCGCGCCTGCAGCGTTTCGGCCCAACCCATGGCCAGCGACAGCAGAATGGTGTTGCGCGCCGGCACATAGGTCGACGGGATGCCTTGAGCCAGACCTCCCTTTGGCACGGCGCCCTCCGTGGAGGTCAGCGAGGAGCGACAGATTCCCGTCAGATCGAGTTGAACCTCCTGATGCGAAGCTACGGGTAATCTCAGGGCGATCTGACGCGCCGCTTCCAATTCACGAAGGTGGCGTTGTCCGTAATGGACCGTCAGGGCGTGAACCTGGTAATGCCGTGCGGCGGCCAGATGAAGACAGGTAGCGGAGTCCATGCCTCCGGAAAGAAGAACGACAGCCTTCGGGGTAGCCATTTCAGATACCATGGGAGGAAGTTGTACAACTTCCGCAGACAAGCGGGAGTATATTTTAAATCATTTAACGTTCAATATTTTATCTTTTAAATATCAAAAAAAGAAAATGTTCTATCCTTTGACTTTTTCTTTATCCTTTTACTGAATCACAAGCGTCCATAATATTCAATAGATACTATACGCCAAAGATGATCCGAACGAGTATCTGTTCAGGTATACGGGGGGATTATCCCCCCCGACGGGTCCAGGGCGCGCCCTGGGACTTTTCCTTTCGCTGTTGACACGATCATGCCGGGCTGTGCAGGGGCCTGAATAGTTCCCTGAACGAAAAGTCAAAAGACAGAACATTTCCTTTTTTTGATACTTAAAAGTAACATATTGAAAGTCAAAAGATCAGACGCTAGCGTGGGCGATTCTCTTCCAGGGCTTTCAGCCGATTTTTGGCCGCAGTCACCTCGGCGGTGGCGTTGGGATAGTCCTTGATCAGTTTGTTCAGCACCATTTTGGCGTTGTTGTTATCCTGCAACCCCTGGAAGGAGAAGGCGATTTTCAACAGGGCCGCGGGGGCTTTTTCGCTTTGCGGCCATTTGACCAGGACCTGGTTGAAAGCCTGCAAGGCTTCGGCATACTGTTTCTGGACGTAATGCGCTTCGCCGATCCAGTACTGGGAGTTGCCAGCCAGGGGGTCGGAGGCGTTTTTGGCGATGTAGGCGGTGAAACCTTCCACGGCTTTGGCATACTGGGCCGTCTTCAAGGCTTGAAGAGAGGCCTCGTACAACTCCTTGCCGCTCTTTCCGGAGAGCGACTCGCCGGGGGAAGCCGCCGGGATGGCGGGTGTGGCAGGTGGCGGCGCAACGGCGGGGCGGGCAGCGGCGGTTGTGGTGGCGGCGGGAGGCGTCGGGGCGGGCGCGGCGGCTCCCGGTGCGGCGGCGGGTGGGCTGAGGACGATGGTTTGTCCGGCCACGGGAGGCGTTGCCGGGGTTCCCAGGGCGATGATGGCGCCGTCAGCGGAGATGGGCGCGGGTTGCGCGGCGGCCTGTTCGGTCTTTTCCACCCGTTGGCCGAGACGTTTGTTTTCGTAACGTTGTTCTTCCAGCTCACCGCGCACGGAACGCAGCTCTTTTTCCAGCAGGCCCAGTTTCTGGGTCAACTCCGACATGGCGGCGCGGTTGTTGGCTTCCGATTTGGAGGCTTCCGCCAGATCTTTTTGCAGGCGGGGGATTTCCGCCTGGGGATCGACGGGGGGGGTTCCATCGGGATTGGTGGTGGTGGCGCAGCCGGAGAGCAGCAGCAGCGTTGCACCGATCAACAGGTGGCGAGCGGGGAGATGCCTGTCCATGGCGGGATCACCTTTCTTTTGACTTTCAATATTTTATCTTTTAAGTATCAAAAAAAGAAAATGTTCTGTCTTTTGACTTTTTCTTTTGCATATTTTTTCAATAAACAAAATAATTATTTTATGTTTTTGTTGTTCGAACAGATAAAGTCAAAGGACAGAACATTTTCTTTTTTTGATACTTAAAAGATAAAATATTGAAAGTCAAGGAACACAAAATCCGGGTATCCCCCTGGGGGGATACCCGGATGGCCTCAAAACCGCATCAACGACCGCCGAGCCGCAATTCGGCGCGACGATTCTTGGACCAGGCGAATTCATCGTGACCCACCACCAGAGGCCGCTCTTTGCCGTAGGAGACGGTCTTGAGGCGGCCACCCTCGATGCCCTGGGAGACCAGATAATCGCGCACCGCATCGGCCCGCTTCTGCCCAAGGGCCAGGTTGTAGTCGCGGGTGCCGCGCTCGTCGCAATGTCCCTCGACCATGACTTCACGGGCACCGCTGCTTTGGATCCAGCGGGCATTGGTGGCCAGAACGCGGGCCGCTTCGGGGCTGATCAGAGCGGAGTCGAAATCGAAGGTGATGCGATGCTCGGGCTCGCCACCCATGCCGTCGGCACCCAGACCACCCGGACCGCCGCGACCACCGGGGCCACCGAGACCACCACCGGCCCCACCGGGTCCGTATAGGTCGGAGCCGCTGCCACCAGGGCGGCCCAGGCCGGCGGCATCACCGCCTGCGCCACCCATGCCGCCGGGGCCACCTTCCGTACCGTCTTTCGTGGTTGAACAGGCGGTCAGCAGTCCGGCTGATAAAACAAGGGCCAAAAGAAAACGCAGTGACGATTTCATGGGTCTTTTCCATCCTTTACTGAGGTTGGTTAAATACAGACATTTCCATTGTCCGTTATTGAATCAGCGCCGACCAGGAAGGGTCGCTGCCGCTGAGTCTGCTCTCCAAGGGTACCTCCCTCTCATTATGTCCTGTCAGGTCAATCGTGTAAAGGCGTGTATCATCGCCGCGCTGCCGGGAAAAGAGAATGACCCGTCCGTTGGGGGACCAGACGGGGGATTCGTCCATCCAGGAGTTGGTCAGTACCCGTTCCCGTTCGCCCCGTGGATCGATGACGGCGATGCGGAAGCCGCCTTCCCCACCCCGCACGAAGGCGATGAGATCGCCTCGCGGCGACCAGGAGGGAGCGGCGTTGTAGCGCCCCTGGAAGGTGATGCGGCGCACGTCGCCGCCGTTGGGGTCCATGATGTAGAGCTGGGGCGAACCGGCCCGGTCGGAGTTGAAGACGATGTTGCGCCCGTCCGGCGACCACGAGGGGGAGGTGTCGATGCCGGCGTTGGAGGTCAGCCGGGTGAGTCGCGCCCCTTTCAGATCCTTGACGTAAATCTCCGGATTGCCGTCCTTGCTGAGGGTCAGGGCCATGCGCGTGCCGTCCGGCGACCAGGAGGGGGTGCTGTTGAGGCCGGGATATTCGGTCTGCATGCTCTTGCGGGCCGAATAGAGGTCATAACGGAAGATGCGCGGCAGTCCCCCTTCGTAGGAGATGTAGAACAGACTCTCCCCGTTGGGCGAAAAGCGGGGCGTCAACACCAGATCCTGGGATTCGTTGCGGGTCAGATCGAGGCGGTTGGCCCCGTCCTGATCCATCACCGACAGCCACTTGCGCCGGCCCTCCTGGGCCACGAAAGTGATGCGCGAGGAGAAGTAGCCCCCCTCGCCGGTCAGCCGGGTGTAGATTTCGTCCGCGACGCGATGGGCCAGGGTGCGCCAGCTCTCCAGAGGCACGGAGAAGCGTTTGCCCGGCCCGATGGTGCGTCCCTGATAGACATCGTGCAGTTGGAAATCGACCGAGAGCTTGTTGCCGCTGCGATGCACCGCTCCGGCCACCAGGGCTTCCGCGCCGATGAGTCGCCAGTCGCGATGGTTGACCCCCAGTTTCCACATGGCCACCGGATCCTGCAGATAGGATTGCCGGTTCAGGGGGCGGAACAGTCCGGAGCGCTCCAGATCGTTGGTCAGCACGTCGGTGATCTGTTTGCCTGTGGGGCCGGGTTCCTGGGGATTGCCGGAGCCGTCCATCTCCACAAAATAGGGCAGGGCGATGGGCAGGGGTTCCAGTCCGCCCTTGGCGATGTCGATGCGCAACATGGCGTGGGCGGAACCGCTCAGGCCGACGAGCAGAGCCAGGGTCGTCAGGTATCGCCCGAGGGCGGAAAGGATGGTGCGAGACATTCCATTCATGGTGGTTTCACTAGTCCTGTGCCGAGAAGACGAACTGGATGACACGACACTCCTCACAATTGGCCGGCGGCTGCGGCAGATTCCGCGTTTTGGCGATGGCTCGGGCCACCGACTCGTCAAAGGTGCGGTTGCCCGACGGATTGACGATGCGGGCATCGAGGAACGATCCGTCCGGTCCAACCTTCACTTCCACGGCTACGCGCAACAGATGCTCGTTGATCAAACCACCCGGCTTGGTCCAGTTGGAGCGAACCAGGCCTTCCACGCTCCGGGCATACATGGAGACCGCCAGCCGCGAAGCGCGCGGACCTTCCGTGGCGGCCTGGGGTTGGCCCTGCTGCAGGCTCTGGGCCGCAGGAGCCTGTCCCGGCTGCTTCTGCGCCGTGGCCGGGGGCGTGGCAGGAGCATGTTTGTTGATGGCCGCGGAAAGATCGAAGGGGATCGAATCCTTCTTGGGCTCCGGTTTGGCCTCCGGTTTCTTGGGCTCGGGCTTGGCCTCCGCTTCGGGCTTTTTGGGCTCGGGCTTCTTGGGCTCGGGCTTGGCTTCCGGTTCGGGCTTTTTGGGCTCGGGCTTTTTGGGCTCGGGCTTGGGTTCCGGCTTGGGTTCGGGTTTGGGCTCCGGCTTGGGTTCGGGCTTCTTGGGCTCGGGCTTTTTAGGCTCGGGCTTGGGTTCCGGCTTGGGCTCGGG
>JADGAQ010000061.1:13685-20819 GCA_015231925.1 Magnetococcales bacterium | reverse complement strand
CGGCGGAGGTTTGGAGGCAGAGCCTCCAAGGTTCTGTTATTGATTTTCTCTTGTTTTTTTATTCCCCTGGAAGGCTCTCCTTCCAGGGAAATAAAAGAACAAAAATAAGTCAAAGACAACACATTGGGGACTCCGTCCCCAAACCCCTGCTGGGGACCATGATGGTCCCCAGACCCCTGCAATAATGCAAAAATGAAACAGAAACGGAATAACTTGACATTCTGTGCCAGAGGTTGGCTCAACCGCTACCAGAGAAAAGTCATGGCAATTGATACGGGGCAGTTACCCATGCCAACCATCCGGGCTTTCTGTGAACGCTGGAAGATTACGGAATTCTCCCTGTTCGGTTCGGTACTGAGGAGCGAATTTTCAAGCAACAGCGATGTAGACGTTTTGGTCTCTTTTGCCGACGACGCCCAGTGGACCCTCTTCGACTTTGCCAACATGCGGGATGAGTTGAAGGGGGTGTTCGGGCGAGAGGTGGATCTGGTAAGCCGCAGGGGAATTGAGTCCAGCCGGAATATCCACCGCCGTCAAGCCATCCTGGAGTCTGCGGAGCGGGTCCATGGAGTGTGATACCGGCTGCCTTTGTTGAAAAAGCGGTGTATATTCAGTAAGATGTGCGCATTTTCCAGACTAGCGCAACGACGCATCAAAGGCCCTGGGCCATTTTATAAACGGGCTTGCCACCGGTAAAATGCACCGCCAACGCAACAAATATTGCAAAACCCGCCGCAATGGTTAAACAATCCCTGGGCACGCCCGAAACGACTTCCCCAAATCAGCCCTGCCTTTCCGGTGTCGAAGCGAAGATTGCGGAGAAGCGCAGGACATTCACCACCATCCAACCATCACAGGATCATCGAATGAAAAAATTTCTCGTTTTGTTCCTGACGGGTTCTCTCCTGGTTGCCCTGTCGCCCGCCGAAGCGGGAAAGAAAAAGGACTCCGGAAACATCGACTTCGGCAAATTCACCTGCGCGGATTTCGTTGAAAGCGTCAACAGCGGCAGCGAAGAGGATATCGGCGCCATGCTGCTGTGGCTGGATGGCTATCTGAGCGGTGTTTCCGGAGATACCGTTCTCAACTGGAAGACCTTCGAATCCTTCAGTGAGAATATCGCCAGCTATTGCGTCGCCAACGAGCAGGCCAATCTGTTGGCCGCCGCCAAAAAGGTCGGGCTGCAGCGGTAGGTTGCCAAACGGACCGGGGGGAACCCCCTCGGTCCGCACCCCGTCAGAAAGGCCACCAGTCGCCACCTTTTCCACTGCTCCCCTCCTCCTTGCGCAGCTGGCTTTCGCAAGCGGCCAACTGTTTCTCGTAACGAGCGGCGTTGCGGTCCACCTTGCGGGAGACATCGATCAACCAGGCCTTTTTCTGGAAGGTCTTCTTTTTGTATCCCTGCTGCCCTTCATGATAGGCCAGATATTGATTATACGTATCCCACTTTGAAATACCCAACATCTGATGACTCTGGTCGATATACCACCCCATGAAGTCGATGGCATCGCCGAAATCATCCCGATCCGCACCCCAGTTGCCGGTCTTTTCCCGATACCAGTCCCAGGTGCCATCCAGCGCCTGCGAATAGCCGTAGGCGCTCGAAGCCCGCCCCCAGGGAATCACCCCCATGATGCGCCCCTTGGGTGGAATGGCATCGTGCTGGAAGCGGGACTCCTGATGCATGATGGCCAACATGACGTGCAGGGGAGCCCCCCATTTGCGAAACGACTTCTTGGCCAGGGGATACCACTCCTTCTTTTCGCTGAATATGGCGCAGGCATCGTCGGTTCGCTTCGGCGGAGCGGTTGGTGTCGGCACCGGAGGCGAGGTGGGGGTGGTGGAACAGGCCGAAAGAATAAACAGAGTCAGCAACAATGCCGGCAGCCGCTGCGGAAAAGGCCCATGCGGTTTCATTCCGCCTCCCCTTCTCCGTAAAGCCCGCCCAAGCGACGATTGAGCGCCTGTCTTGAAATACCCAGAAAGGAGGCGGCCACACCCTGATTGCCGTTGGCCCGGGTCATGGCTTCCCGAATCACATGCGCCGTCGCTTCCCGCAAGGTGGGCAGACGACCCGGATAGACCACCAGGGCGCTGCTGAGCGGAACGGCGTTTTGTTTGGTCATATGGCGCTTGAACTCCCCCAGGGAAAGCACCCGGGATCGATGGCTGGCCACGGCATCGAACACCATACTGCGCAACTCCCGGATATTGCCGGGAAAATCGTAGGAATCCAACAAATCCAGGATCTCCCGGGGCGGGGTGGGAACAGGTTTGTTCAGTGACTTCGCGGCTTCCTGGAAAAAATGCTCCACCAGCAGAGGCAGATCCTCCTTGCGCTCCCGGAGAGGCGGCACCCGGATCTCATGCACCGTCAAGCGGAAGTAGAGATCGGCCCGAAACCGCCCCTGGCGCATGCGCTCGGTCAGATCGATATTGGTGGCCATGACCACCCTGGCCGTGGTGGTGCGCGGCTGATCCTCCCCCAGGGGGTAGTACTCCCTTTCCTGAAGCAGGCGCAACAGTTTGATCTGGGAAGCCTCGCTCAAATCCCCGATCTCGTCAAGGAAGATGGTCCCTCCCTCCGCACGGGCCAACATGCCATCCCGTTGGGCGTCCGCGCCGGTGAAAGCACCCTTGCGATGTCCGAAGAGGGTATCGGCGAAGACGTTGTCATCCAGCCCCGCCACGTTCACCGCCACCATGCGACCACTGCCGCCACGGGCCTGATGAATGGCCTGGGCGATGCCCTCCTTGCCCACCCCTGTTTCACCGACGATCAATACCGGCTCCGGAGAGTGGGCCACCGCCTCGATGTATTGGAAAATGGCCTGCATCTGCCGGTTCACGGTCACGATGCCGGAGAAGATCTCCGGTCGACGAATGCCCCCTGCCAGCAGGGAGCGTTTCATGGCCGCCATATCCTTCTGCAAGGAGTGCAGGCGGAGTGCATTGCGGACGGAACCAACCAGTCGCTGCGGGTCCACCGGCTTGACCAGGTAGTCGAAAGCGCCGTGTTTCATGCACTCCACGGCGGTTTCCACCTCCAGGGTGGCCGTCATCATCAGAACCGGCAGGCCGGGTTTGCGACGCAAAATCTCCGGCAGCAACTGCAAACCGCTCCAGTAGGGCATGTACAGATCCAGCACCACCACATCCACGGCGCAACTGTCCAGAAACGGCAACACGTCGCGACTGTCCGTCAAGGTCGCAACCCGGCCCAGATTGGCCCCGTCCAACTGTTTCACGGCCAGTTCCAGCACCTCCTTGTCGTCGTCCACCAGCAGAATGAATGCCCGCGGCGCTTGTTCCCCAGACGATGGCATCTCCATCCCCGCCCACCCCTCCGCGATACTTTGATAAACCGGTGCAACATCCTGTCATCTCCAGCCACAGGACCGCCGCGCTATTGTGCTTTAATATGCCACGTCTTTCAATTGGTTACATCGAAACACCCCCATGCTGGACAAGGATGGATGCATTCTGTTGCACCGGTCGGATCGGGGGCGGCACGAGTCCCCTCCGCAAACAACAAGATAAAACAGCAAAATAGAATCCGATCGCAACTGGAACGTTCCTTGCTCTGTATTTATGTAAAAAGGAGAAAAGCTGCCCCACCTACGGAGGAGAGCATGGCAAAGACCGATCCAGCCGCAAAATCGACAACCCAAGAACCCCTGGTAATCACCATTTCCGGCGAGCACGGCTCGGGACGGGAAGCGGTTGGAGCCTTGCTGGCCCGTTACCTCGACATGCCCTGCACCGACGAACCCGAACTGGAACGGCTGGTGGACGAAGGGCTGGCCGCCGGAGGTAACGGCAAAACCAAACACGACAACTGGCTGGAGGGCATGGGCGACTGGATCGTGGAACATACCACCATCGAGAGGCCCAAACAGCGCAACCGGTTGCTGCATCTGGTCAAGGTGGTGGTCGAGAAAGCGGATCACGGAGGCATCCTCATTGGCGCAGGAGCCCATCTGATCCTGGCCAACCACCGGGTATTCCGCCTCAAGGTCGAGGCGGGCAACACCTTCTGCGCCAAAGCGCTCTCCGAAGCCGAAGGCACTTCCCTCAAGGAAAGCCGTCGGGAGGTGGAGGAGACCAATCGGGCGCGCATCGAAAAAGTTCGGGAGATCTATCAGGCCTTTCCCACGACCAGCACCTATTATGATCTGGTCCTCAACGCGGAGTCCTTCTCCAGGGAGGAGATGGTGCAACTGACCATTCTGGCCATGCAGCAGACCGGATTCCTGCAAGCACAAGCCTGATCAACCGAGTCGTGAAGGAGAACCAGAATGCAAGCCCTTGGCGCCATTGCCCACATGGCCTCCATTGTCGAGGCGGATGTCTATTCCACTATCCACGATGAGGAGAAGCTTCCCTCCGTTCCCGTGGTCACCATTTCCCGTACCTACGGGACACCCGGCATGGAAATCGGCCATCTTCTGGCCAAGTATCTCAATGTCGGCTACTACGACCGGGAGTTGCTCAATGTCCTCTGCCGGCAGTCCCATGCCGACCGCCACCTCCTGGAAGCCCTGTACGAGAAACCCATTCACGCCTGGGATGAGCTGCTCTACGGGCTGCTGGGCAAGGGGGGCAACGCGGAACTGCTGCACCTTCTGCCCAAGATCATGGAAAACATTCAGCGCACCGGCGGCGTGGTTCTGGGCCGGGGAGCCCATCTGCTGGCCACCAGCCGACCCATCTTCCGGGTCGCCCTCGACGGCTCTCTGCCGGTTTGCACCAAGCGGGTCATGAGCCGCATGCAAATCTCCGAGAAAAAAGCCCGGGAACTCATTCAGGAGAAGAATAACGAACGCAATGCCTTCGTGCGTTCCATTTTCGAGCGGCATCCTTCGATGCACCATTTCTACGAAATGGAGATCAACACCGACCTCTTCACCCCCGATCAGGCGGTGACCATGATCCTCACGGCCATGAACCAGAAGGGTTTCATGCTGCCCAAGGAGACGCGCGATGCGCTGCCGAAGCTGGTTTCCCTCCACCCCGAGGAATCCGGCGTCGAGGAGCCTCCCGCCCATGAGGTTGGTCTGCCTTTCCGCACCGGCGAAGTGATCTTCCGTCAAGGCGAGACATCCGAAAACCTGTATATGGTGCTTCAGGGCTCCGTCGAACTGACCCGCGAGTCGCCCGAAGGCAATCGCCGCCTGGTGGCCATGATCGAAGAGGGGGACATCCTGGACGACCTCTCCCTGTTCACCCACGACAAGGTACGCTTTTGCACCGCCGTGGCCTGCGAGCGCACCCGGCTGCTGCCCCTGACGGAAATGGAAGTGACCAATCTTCTCTCCCGTGGGCCGGGCATGGCTTTGCGGCTGCTGCGCAATGCTGCTCTGCGTTTGGGTGAACTCCATGGCAGACTCTCCGATTCCAGCGTTCCGGAGACCACTCCCTCCCCCTTTCCCGCCACGGAAATCTGACTCCTCGGGTGACAGCCGGTTCGGGTAACCGGCTGTCACCCATTTTTATTGAAATTGTCGGACGGTTAACGATTCAATTCCCCCAAACTTCCTGGTACACTCCGATAAAAAAAACCTTACCAAAAAAGAGGCCCTCATACTTGGCTGGAATGGAACGGAGAGACGAACATGTCCAACAGCGAGCAGGTGACCCCTGAACAGCAGCATCTGGAGGAGTTGGTACGCAAGTGTCATGACGAAACCGATCCGGCGAGGCAATTCGACCATCTCCAGGCACTGAAGACCTTTCTGCTTGCCCATATCATTCAGCAGAGCACCATCATGCATCAGGTCAAAACGGGGCAGGTGGTGGAGGGGGATTTGGAAGATCGGCTGATCGAGGAGTGTTCCCACTGTCTGGGCGAGACCCAGCGGGTCATGAAGGAGCTGCACACCTTCCTGCGCACTTTCGAGGAGGATCAGTCGGTGAATTCCATGGAATTCCGGGTGGCCGTTCAGCGTCTTCTCAGCCGATTGGACAAGGGGTTATCGCGTTTTCGGGATCTCTTCGCCCGGCTGCCCAAGCAGGTGGCGATGGCATAGGTTCGATTCACTGGCGTGTGGTGAAACGGTATGTTCTGGTTGACGCTTCTGGCCGATCTCTTTCTGCTCGGCCTCGCTTTGGTATTGCTCGTACAGCGGCCGGTGCGTGTTCGTGAAAAGCCCGTCAGGTTGCGACAGCCGCTTTTTCCGGAGGCGGTATTGCAGGCCTGGAGGGTTCTGGACGAGGTATGTCGCGGACGGGCGGTCATTCATGCCCAGCCTGCGTGGGCTGGGTTGTTGACTCGGGCGGTTGCCGAAGCCTCCTTGCCCCGTGCTCTGGATTTTCTGGTTTGTGATCGGCTTGACGGCAGGCCGTTGATGGGGGTTTATCTGGCCAGTACGTTGCCTGCGGACTCCTCTTCCTGGTTTTCCAGGGTCGATTTGCCGGTCATGGCCTTGACTCGTGATCTCATGAAGCAGCCGGAGATTTTGCGGCATTTGTTGTTGGGAGACGAGGAGGAGGTTGCGCCCGTCACGAAGCTGCCGGAGGCGAAACCGGTTGTAGCGGGGCGTTCCGAACGGAAGGAGTCTCCCGTGGCGACCAGGGTTGCGGAGACGGCGGCTGTTGGCACTGCGGAGAAGGTGGAAGCGGTCGAAGTTGGGCGGGTGGTTGCGGAGAAGGTTGTGCCCAAGGAGGTTGGAGGGGAGAGTGAGGGCAAGGTTTGTCCCCGGTGTGGCAGTTCGATGGGGCGTCGTCAGGTCAAGCAGGGTCCTCAGGCGGGGCGTACCGTGCTGGCGTGTGTGCGCTTTCCGGAGTGTCGCACGGTATTGCCCTTGCCCGAGAAGGGGTGATCAGACGTTGCGGTGGGTTCCGTCGCAAAAGCTGCCTTTGGTGCTTTTGCCGCAGCCGCAGATGATCACTTCACCGGGCTGGTCCATTTTCACCCGGCGGGGTGATTTTCCGGATCCTTTGTGGGAGCCGTCGCAGAAGGGTCTTTTGCCGCTTTTACCGCAGAGGCATACGTAGTGTTCACCACTGTCCAGTTCCAGCACGATGGGTCCGCTCACGGGCGATTCTCCTGAAGTTGTCAACCTGATCCTTTAAGAAGCAAAACGGGTTGGGGGAGCCTGAGGGGGAGCTCCGCTGCCCCCTCAGGACTTTTCC
>JADGAQ010000061.1:0-13585 GCA_015231925.1 Magnetococcales bacterium | reverse complement strand
TCTATCCTCTATCCTCTATCCTCTATCCTCTATCCTCTATCCTCTATCCTCTATCCTCTATCTTTTAGGCTCGCCCAGCTCACGGCCATCCATTTCGGGGGCCTCATCCCGAAATGGATGGCCAAAAAGCGAGCCCGCCATTGCCCTTTCGGGTGGCCAATCGTCCTTTTGATTGGCCACCCGAAAGGGCGAATTGCCCGTGAGAAAAGCACGAAGATGCCCCGGAGGTTCGACTCCCGTTGGCTGGAGCGGGTGAAAGGATAACTGAAAAGTCAAAGGACAGAACATTTCCTTTTTTTGATAGTTAAAAGATAACATATTGAAAGTCAAAGGATTTTGAATATGCGTCCGCTGGGCGCTGCGGGGGGATAATCCCCCCGCCCCCCGTATGAATCATCCCCGGCGCAGGGCTTCGATGCGCTCCTCCAGCGGAGGATGGGTCATGAAAAGACGGGAAAGCCCGCCCCGAGCCCCATTCATGCCCAACGCCGCCACCTCACCCGGCAACTGTCCCCCGGTCTGATCCCGACGCAACCGTTCCAAAGCGGCAATCATGGATTCCCGCCCCGCCAGTTTGGCCCCACCCTTGTCGGCATGAAACTCCCGGTAGCGGGAAAAGGCCATCACGACCAGGCTGGCCAGTACACCCAGCACCATCTCCAGCGCAAAAACCACCAGGCCATAGACAAAGCCTTGTCCCGAGGAGGACTCCTCCTCGTCGTTGGAGCGCAGAAGGTTGTCGATAAGCCCTCCCAAAAGACGGGCGATGAGTATCACGAAGACGTTGAGCACCCCCTGAATTAGGGTCATGGTCACCATATCCCCGTTGGCCACATGGCTGATCTCATGGCCCAGAACCGCTTCCACCTCATCGCGTTTCATCCGTTCCAGCAATCCGGTGCTGACCGCGACCAGGGCATTGTTGCGATTCATGCCGGTGGCGAAGGCATTCAACTCGCCCGCCTCGTAGATGGCGACTTCCGGCATGCCGATACCGGCCGCCTTGGCCTGACGCTGCACGGTGCCCAGCAGCCAGGCTTCCGTTCCGTCCCGTGGTTGATCGATCACCTGAGCGCCGGTAGACCACTTGGCCATCGGCTTGGACATGGCCAGCGAGATGAATGCTCCGCCCATGCCGAAAATGGCCGCAAAAACCAGAAGACCCGGTATGTTCTTCTGGGACATGCCGGTAAATTGGAAGACCACATTCAACACCACGCCCAACACCAGCATGATGGCCAGGTTGGTCAGAAGAAAAAGAACGATCCGTTTCATACACTCATCTCCTTGGTCGATCTCGTGACACCGCAGCCAAATGGGGATGCGCCATCGGTTCCTGCTGCAACTATATGTGAATTTTCCTCAAAATGCACAAGTTCCTCCGCCGTGTTCCGCAACCGCGCGTCGTTATCGGACCGCTTTGCCAAGCGCGTGCCCATGGGGTAAGCTGATACCCTCGCCACACGGGAACAAAGTCGGCCCAACCCCGGCTCAACGCTTCAGGAACAGCGATGCCCCAGGATCAGGATGCGGACGAAGAGACCCCGGAAGAGGAAGCCGTTGCTCCCCCTCCGCGCCCCCCTCTTACCATCGGACAGCGCCTGGCGCTGTTGATCGCGATCCTGCTGCTGTTGACGGGCACCTTCCTCTTTTTCGCCATGGGACGCCTCAATCTGGATGGCATGGAGAGTCTGGGGGAAGCCATCGCCTGGACTGTCTGGCTGCTGTTTTCCGGTCTGGCCTGGCTGGTCTATCGCCTGGGCAATCACGGGGTGGAGCGGGTAGGGGAAAGCGCCTTTCAAACCTGGATCGACCAACGTATCGCCGCCATCTGGCTTGCCCTGGAATCGCGTCGCAATCCGCCGCCCCCGGCGCGGGAAACCCGCGAAGGCGTCGGTTTCGACCGTATTCTCTCGGAAGAGATTCTGGTCCAGAACCGCCTGCAGGAGGAGGAGAGCCCTCCGGCCCCCTGGGAAAACCGGGAAGCGGGGCAACTCGCGGTGACGCCGGGCGAAGATCCGGTCGAAAGCGCCCCGGAACTGCAACCCTGGCCCTGGGACGAAACCCTGGAAGTGACCGCCTGGGAGAGCGATATCCGTCCCGCCTCCGCTCCATCCGGCCCGGTGACCTCTCTGCTGCGCCGCCTGATGGCCTCGCGGGACGAGCCCGTCGAGGAGCCACCGCTAACCCTGCCTCCCGACCCGATTCCGGAAGATACCGACATCGCCCCCTGGTCGCGGGACGAGGGAAACAGACACTGATCCGCTCAACCGGGACAGCGTAAGCCTACGGCTTTTCCGGAGGCCTCATCGCCTTAAGAACCCAGCGCACGGCGAGAGCGGTCAAGACCACATTGACCACGATGCCGATACCCCAGAAAACGGGATTTTCCATCTTATTCCCTTTCGGTCAAACCACCAGATCCACCACCGTCAGGTCATCCCCCTGGGGACCGTGGCAGGAGTGGTCGTGCAGCACTTCGTGCAGCTTGGCCAGCCCCTCTCCCCGTGAGAGGATGCCCGAGAGGAACCCTTCCATCCCCTCCAGACCGAACATGCGTCCGTCGGGGTCGGTGGTCTCCACCACGCCGTCGGTGAACAGGAAGAGACGGTCTCCGGACTGAACCTCCCAGACACAGGGGGCCTCTTCCGGAGGACGCTCCTCGATGATACCCAGCGGCACGTTGGTGGTTACGCAACGTCCGATACACCCGGCATCACGGAACCACAACACCTCGGGCAATCCCCCGTTCCAAACCTGACACCGTCCCGCCTGACGGTCCAGGCAGAGGAACGCCACCGCCAGAAAGAGGCCCGTGGGCAGTTTTTCGTAGAGCTTGCGGTTGATCTCGACCAGAATCTCCTGGGGGGAGGCACCGCGTTCCGTCAGATCGTAAAAGAGATCCGCCACCACCGGTCCCCCCAATGCCGCCGGAAGCCCGTGTCCGGTGAAATCCCCCACCAGCAGGTGGGCCACCCCGTCGGGACGCTTCATGGAAAGCACCAGATCCCCGGCGGTGCGTTCCACCGGGGCCATCAACAGGCGCAAATCCTGGCGGTCGAAACGGCTGGAACGACGCATGCGCACGATGATCTTTTCCACGATACGCCGTTCGTAGGCCAAACGATCGTGGCTGGACTGCACCTCCTGCAAGGCCCTGGCCCGCTCCTCCTCCAGCCGTTTGGCCCGCAGCAGCAGCTTCAGCCGCTGCCGCAGCACCGACCAGCGAATCGGCTTGGAGATGAACTCCAGAGCGCCGACCTGGAAGGCCTGCTCGACGGCGGCGTCATCCTCCCGACCGGTGACGATGATCACCGGCACGGCGTCGCCCCCCTCCTCCCGCCGGAGCTGCTCGCAGGTGGCGAATCCGTCCAGTACCGGCATGGAGGCATCCAGCAGGACCAGCTCGGGCCGCTCCCGGCGAAACTTCTCCACAGCCATGGCCCCATGATCCGCCATTTCCACCCGATACCCGTTCTTCTGCAAGAAGCGCCCGATGGCCACCTGCATGACCGGGTCGTCCTCCGCAACCAACACCAGAGGGAGCGCCAGCGCGTGTTCCGCCTCCATCATACCGCAAACTCCTCACGCAAGCGGGGCATGACCTCTTCCAGTCTGGTGATTTCCCGTTGCAGCAGATCAAGCAGCGGCCCCCCCTCCTCCAGCTTCCGCTCCCGTCCCATACGCTCCACCTGCAGCGCCAGCGCGGCAATGCGCACCGCCCCCATGGTGGCGGAAGTGCCTTTCAAGGCGTGGGCCGAAAGCGCCAGAGACTCTTCATCACCCGAAGCCAGGGCCTCCCGCATCTCCTGCATGCGCTGCGGCAACACCTCCAGAAACTTTTCGAAGAGAAAATCGAGATCACCCGCCATCTCCTGATGCAAACGGGTCAGCACATTGCGGTCAAAGACCTGCCAAATGGGTTCCGGGGCCGGAATGGCCAACTCCGCTTCCGCTTTCGAAGCCTGCTCCGGTCTGGCTGCCGTACCGTTCTCCGCCTCGCCCCGGCGTCCGCCCATGAGCCCTTCGATCAATCTCACCAACTCCTGCAGCTGGAAGGGTTTTGCCAGATAAGCGTCCATGCCCGCTTCCAGACACCGTTCCCGATCCCCCTTGAGGGCATCCGCCGTAACGGCCACCACCGGCAGGTGACGCAGACCGTTTTCCGCCTCGCGACGGCGCAGCAGGTCCACCGCGTGGAAACCATCCATCACCGGCATCTGGCAATCCATGAAAACCAGATCCACCCGTTCCAGGGAATCCAGCGCCTCCTGACCGTTGGTGGCGGTTTTGACCTCCAGCCCCATTCGGGTCAGCATGCCCGAAAGCACCAGACGGTTGACATCGTTGTCTTCCGCCACCAGCACCCGCAGGCCCTGCATCGCGGCAGGCAGCAAGGCCGCACCCGCGCCGCGCCGTTGCTCCGCAGCCATCTCCGGGGGCGAAGACTCCTCTCCGGTGGAGAGCGCCCGCTGCAGCGCGGCACGCAACAAAGCCTGGCGGGCCGGTTTGACCAGCACCTCCACCACATTTCCGGGTCGGTTGCGTTCCACCTCCGGAATGCGACCCGAGGAGCTGAGCAATACCACCGGAAGATGCCGCTCCCCCAGGATGCCGAGCAGTCTCCAGGCCGCCTCCAGCCCATGCAGGCCCGGCATCATGAAATCCATGATCACCACTTCCGGCAGGCGTCCTTCCCGCAGGGAGCGCCGCAGAAACGCCAGTGCCCCCTCCCCGCTGGCCACCCCCGCCGGACGCATGCCGAAAACCCGCGTCTGTTCCAGAATGATCTCCCGGCTGATGTCGTTGTCGTCCACCACCAGCACGGAACGATCGGTCAAGGCCACCGCCGGTGCCGACTCCGTCGGGAGTTGCACCGGCAGATCCACCCGCGCCACCAGGGTCAGCTCGAACCAGAAGGCGCTGCCCTGCCCTTCCACGCTCTCCACCTGAATCTGGCCCCCCATGAGGCTGACCAGCCGCTGGGCGATGGTCAGCCCCAACCCGCTGCCGCCGTATTGACGGGTCGTGGAGCTGTCCCCCTGGGTGAAGGGCTGAAACAGCAGCGATATCTTGTCCAGGGCAATGCCGATGCCCGTATCCACCACCCGAAAGCGCACCCGCAACTGCCCGGAAGCCTTTTCCAGCAACTGGGCGATCACCGTGACCGATCCCGTGCGCGTGAACTTGATGGCGTTGCCCACCAGATTGGCCAGCACCTGCCGCAGCCGCACCGGATCACCCGCAACGCCCCCGTCCTGATCGGGCGGATCCAGCTTCATCACCAGTTCCAGGCCTTTTTGCTGGGCCGTGGGGGCAAAGGCCTCCACCACATCCTCGATCACCTCGCGATAGTCGAAGGCCACCTCTTCCAGATCGAGTTTGCCCGCTTCGATTTTGGACAGATCGAGAATATCGTTGAGCAGGGTCATCAGGGAGGAACCCGCCTTGGCGGCGGTCTGGGCCAACTCCCGCTGCCGGGTCTCCAGACCGGTGTTGAGCAGCAGATCGATCACCCCCAGCATGCCGTTCATGGGGGTGCGAATCTCATGGCTCATCACCGCCAGAAACTCGGATTTGGCCTGATCGGAGGCTTCGGCCCGCTGTTTGGCCTCCTTGAGTTCGCGGGTGCGCAGATGAACCTGGTGTTCCAGGGATTCGGCCAGGTTGCGAAACTTGAGATTGGAGCGGGAGAGACGACGCACCATCACTTGAAAGGAGGCTGCCAGATGGGCGATCTCGTCATCCCCCCGGATGGGAATCTCCACATCCTCCTCCCCGGCGGCGATGCGATCCGCCGCCCGGATCAGGCTGCGTACCGGACGGGTCAGCACCTGAGCCCCGGTGGCCAACGCCAGGATCAGCCCCACCACCACCAGGGCGGAGGAGAACCACAACACCTTCTTGAACTCACGGGCCCGCACCCCGATCAGCGCGTGGGAGGCGGTCGCGGCCATGATGAAGTGGCGTTTGGGATCCAGCGGATCGAAATGGAGGTGGTGCCCCGTCAGACCCAGATTGCGACCGGGCAGGGAGACCACCCCGAAAAAGTCATCCAAAGCGTATCCTGCGGCGAAGTCGTCCTCCACCCGTTGCCCCATGGAGTCCTTTTCCAGGGAGAGTCCGGGAAACTCCTCCTGCAAAGGCATGCGCTGCCCCATTTCGTGGGCGAAGGCCCGGCCCCGGTCGGGATGGAGCAGCAGCTCCCCCTGGGCGTTGGCCATCAGGTAGCCCACCTCGTTGCGGGCCGGGCGCAGATACCGGGTCAGCACCCCGAAATCCAGGGTGATGACCAGCGCCCCGAAGCGTTGTCCGTTGGCGGTGAAGACCGGGGAGGCCAGATGCATCAGCGCCTTGGCGGGCAGTTCGACCTGCCCGTCACGGCGGGAAAGCATCACCTCGGAAAGATGTACCTGGGCCGGTTGCAAACCCATGATGCGCGGCAGGTCCAGCTCCTCCTCGACCTGCGCCCCTTCCGCCGAAGGGGCGATATGGAAACCGGCGCTGCTGCGTTCCACCTTCAGAACATCCCGTCGGCTGGAGGCCTGGACCAGGCGAATACTCGCGAAGGCCTGCCGGGTTTGCAGCACCGTCAGGAAGAGGCGGGAGAGTCTCTCCTCCCACAGCGCCAGATCCGGCGTCGGGCTGCCGCCGCCGAATCCCATGGCCTTGATCAGGGCGGAAGTGCTTTCCGAACGGGACAGAAAGAGGGTTTCCGCCCGATAGGTCACCAGGTTTTCCGCCAGACGGGTGCTTTCCCGGCGCAGATCGAGTTCCACCTCCTGCAGCGACTGCTCCTGCAGCAGATTGGAGGCGTGCTGATAGGCGAACCATGCCATGCCGGCCACTCCCAGACCGGCGATGACAAAGGCCATCACGGCGACTTTGACAGGAAAAGTCAGTTTCACGCTCATGCCCCCTGCGTCACCCCCCACCCTCTTCCCCGGCCTTCTGCCAACGCCACATCGCCAGCCCCTGCAACACGGTGAAGACCAGGGTGATCCCCGGAAGAACGAAGACCTTGAATTGCACCCAAACCGCCTCTTCGAAGCGCCAGGCCACCAGGAGGTTGAGAGCGGAGAGAATCAGGAACAGGGCGGCCCAGGAGAGATCGAGCAGGGCGAAACGTTCCCCGGGCAGGATGATGTGTTCCTTGAGCAAACGGCCGGTCAGGGGTTCGCCGCCGCGCAGGCGGTTGCCCAGAAAGAGCAGGGCCATGAGCAGGTAAAGCACCGAAGGCTTGCCCTGGATGAAACGGGCGTCGCGGAAGAGGAGGGTTGCCGCGCCGAAGATCAGCACCGTGGCCAGGGCCAGCCAGCGCATGCCGCTCAGGGAGCCGTGGCGCAGACGCAGCCAGAGGCTTTGCACGGAAACAGCCAGCATGACGGCGAGGGTCGCGGCATAGAGATCCCAGACCTGATAGGCGGCGAAGAAGCAGAGCAGCGGCAGCCAGTCGAGCAGGGTATCCACGGTTTTCTCCTTGATAACCGAATCAGTGGGTCAGGGCGGCATGGACCACCTGCAGACCGAACAGGGTCAGCACCGCCAGGCCGAGCGGCACGGCATGGGAGAAACCAACGGCCAACATCAGGCCGGAAGCCAGAAAGAGGAGGGCCCGCACGCTGCCGAAACGCTGCAGCCGGTGCTGGGCCTCCGTCTGACGGGCGGATTCCCCGGGTGGAAACCACCACAAAGGCAGCAGATGCCCCAACGCCCCCGTCACCAGGGGCAGCAGGAAAACCAGAATGAAGAAGGGTACCGTATCTTGAGGCGCCATCCAACCGAGAACCAGGGGGATGCCGGCAAAAAGCAGCAGAAAAAGTCCGATGAGGGCCACCAGCAGGGAAAAAGCCGATCCCGGAGCGGCCAGGATGGGTCGGATGTTGCGCAGGGCCACGCCGAGCAGGCGCGCCGCCGGATAGAGCCACAACAGCATGCCGATCCAGGAGAGGGAGCGGAACCAGGCGGCGCCGATACCGGCCAGCAGCGTACCGACAAAGGCGTATTTCAGATCGGTACGCAGGCGTTCTCCCGCCTGGGGGTCCGGATAGCGCCCCACGGTGGGCAGCAGCACCTGCAGGGTTCCCATGGCGGCAAGCCCCAGGAAACCCAGCAGGTTCATATGGAGGTGCAGATTACGCAACGGCATCCAGTGGACCGGCATGAACGAGGCGACCAGAATGGCGAGCAGACCGATGATCAACGAAACCAGGGAGGCCTGATACCAGCGCAGACCGGGATGGGGCGGCCCCAGGCAGGCGCGGGCCCTGACGCCGATCCAGTTGAGCAACCCGAGCGCCGCCGCAAGAGCCAGGGGAGCGGCCACGGTCACCAGACTGCGGTCGCTGGCCAGGGTGCCGAGAACCGTGATTCCCGCCACCAGGGCCAGGAGGGGCAAGCGGGTGACCCAGTCTTCCGGCTCGCGGCTCCGGGTCAAGACCGGGGTGAAATGGATCATGGCCCCCATCACCAGAGGCATGACCCCCACGGCCAACACCCAATGAAGCGAAGCGGGGCCGGAAAGAACACCACTCAATAACAGGGCCGGAAAGGAGAGCAGGGCCGAAACCCCCAAGGCCGAGAGCAAACGCCGCATTCTGTCCATTCCCTCCACCCCTGAGACCGTCATTCCGGGCCATTCTCCCCCGAATCCGGGAAAGAGAGCCCTTTCAATTCCGTCAACCCCGGATTATAAAGAAAAGGGTGACGGTTTTCCGTTGTTCTTCCCTGCCGATCAGGTTACTCCATATGCCCTGGTCTATCGAGGATACCTTTTTTCTACGCCGCAAGAAGGCCGCTTTCGAAAGCGGAAAAGGAGCCGTCGCCGACGACCGGCGGGGCTATCCGCGTCCCCGGTTCGTCTCCCGCGCCATATTGCACCATGTCGATTCCGGAGAAAACCTCTTCGGTCTGACGGAGGATGTCAGCTACCGGGGCATTCTCTTCGCCCCGCGCCGGGGCCAGACGCCCCTTCCCGGACTGGTGACGGGAGCCTTGGTTTCCCTGCAAATTTCGCTGGACGATTTCTCCCCGGTGGAGGCCTGTTATGTGGCCTTGAATGCCCGCATCATCCGGGTCGAGGAGAAGGCCATCGCCATGAACCTGGTGGCCGACGACGCCGACAACGGTGCGATGCCGAATCCCACCCGCCTCTTCATCCGCCGCCAGGATGGTTGTCTGGAGGGGGACTGGGAACTGACCCCCCCCGGAGCCTCGCTTCCCCCGGCCCTTCGCGACCGGCTGAACCACTACGAACAGCGTTACGCCCGCAGGGGGCCCGTGGTGCTGGTGTGCCAGCGTCACGTCCGCGCGGGCGAAGAGCCGGAATTCCGCGTTCACAACATCCAATACCTCAAAGAACTGCAGAAACTGGCCCATCTGGAGGAGGAACACGACCGTTTCTTCGCTCCTCCCGGCTTCTGATCAATGGGCCGGTTTGGCTGGCGCGTGCTGGTGTTCGTGGTTGCCCATGGCCGGGCCCTGGCGCACCACGGCCTCCACCGTCTGTCGGGATCCGTCGGCGAAGGTGAAGGTCAGCGGCACCTTCTCGTCCATCTTCAGATGACGCTGGGGAGCGATGAGCATGATGTGCAGTCCCCCCGGTTGCAGCACCACCTTGCCCCGTGGCGGCACGGCAAGTTCCTTGACCGCCTTCATCATGGCCACCCCGTTGAGGGTCAGGGATTCGTGCAGCTCGACCCTGGCGAAGAGGGGCGATTCCCCGCCGGTCACCCCCGCCGCCTTGGTCTGACCATTCTCGAAGGTGCAGTAGCAGGCGGTGGCCTGCTGGCCGGGCGGCATGGCCCGCACCCAGCATCCGGTGATGGAAACCCCCTCCCCGGCCCACAGGGATCCGGACAGAATCAGACAACCCGCCAACAGCAAGGCATGTTTCTTCATTTGGCTTTTCCTTTCGCTTCATCCTGTTTCCCGGCCCAGGCCCGGATCTTCAGGTATTCCTTTTCCACATCGGCGATGGTCAACTGGTTGGAAAACCGGGCACAAGCCCGCCCCTGGGGATCCACCAGATAGATATTGGCCGGATGCACCACGGCGTACTCCTTGTCCTCGGGGCTCTTTTTGGATGAAGCGAAAAAGGCCCCCAGGGAGCGTCCGATGGCCTGCAACCGGTCCATCGGTCCCACCATACCCCGAATCTCCGGATGAAAATAGCTCGCGTACTCTTTCAGCCGCGCCGGGGTATCCCGGTCCGGATCGACGGACAGGAAGATCAGGCCGGTATCCCTGGCCAGATCGGGATGGGATTTGCTCAGGGAGTTCATCAACGAAGCCATGTCATTCAAGGCGGTGGGGCAGATATCCGGGCAGTAGGTGTAGCCCAGGAACAACAGACGCCACTTGCCGGTCAACTCCTCCCGACCCACCGGGGCGCCGTCGTGATTCACCAGTCCCTGGAAATTGAGGCTGGCCGGCGTGGCCAGCGCGGAGTGGGACACCTCTGCGGGAATGCGCCACCCCGCGCCCCGCAATCCCGGCTCCAGCCAACTGTACAACGCGAAAATGGCCGTCAGGGCTCCCGCGCCGATAAGCGCCAGCAACTGCCAAAAAGAGATCGTGCGTCCACCTTGCATCGTTCATCTCCCGATATAATCCCGCCTGAAAGGAGGGATTGTTCCATCGATTCCCTTGCACCGCAACCTTCTTCTCTCCCCTCCTGACGCCACCCGATCCATTTTTCGCCGGAATGATAAAAACTCCGTTATGGAAATGCCGAAAAATGCGCTATGATCCCTGTGGGAAGACGTTGGTTACCCCCGCCCACAGCGAGTGTGTCCGGAAGAATGTTTGAATTTCATCAGAATCGCAACGCACCTCCCCAGTCGCTGCCTTCGGGTTCGGCCTTCGCCGGGCTGCCCGTCAGCCATGCCAGTTTCATGGTCTGGGGGGAACACTGCGTGGAGTGCGCCGCACCCAACTGTTTCTCCACCTGTGATCTCTACCAACCCCGCCCGGATGGACGCTGCCGCCGCTTTCAGGAGGGGCTGGTCCCCGTCACCTGGCCCGGCAGCTTTCGCGGACAGGGCGCCGCCATCGCCTTTCGCAAATGGGGTAAGCTGGAAGCCCGGGGCAATACCACCCTGGAACCCGTGGAACATCTGGTTCGCCTCGAACGTCTGGCCCATTCCCTGGCTCGGGGGCTCGACGCCCTGGGCTGGCTGATTCATACCGTCATTCCCAGCCACCGCTGGCAGGCCATCGCCTTTCACCTGCTGGAGAAGTGGAATCGTCGTCTGCACACCCGCGAAAAGGTCTACGGACTTCCCGAAGCCTTTCTTCTGGAGTGTTTCAACCCGGCCACCCGCCCCATCCATCTGCATCTGGCCATGGGAACCTCCCGCTCCAGCCTGGAGCCCGCACAACGCAACCGGCCTCTGCCGCCGCCGTTCACCGCGCGCCTGACCCTGCCGCCGGGTTTTTCGCGCCATCTGTTCGAACGGCGTCTGTTCAACGCCATCATCACCTCGCAACTGCCCTTCGACATCACCCTGATCCCAGAGGAGGAGTTGGTACGCCTGACGGTGCTGACCGCCGATCTGGTGCTGTTCGACCCCACCCGCCCCCACGCGGATTCCCCCCCGAAAAACCGCCAGGAACCGGTCAAATGTCTGGTATGGGATCTGGACAACACCCTTTGGGACGGCATTCTGCTGGAGAAAGAACCCGAGGCGTTGCGTCCGGGGGTGCGGGAGGTGCTGCGCATCCTCGATGAACGGGGCATTCTGCACGCCATCGCCAGCAAAAACGATCATGATCACGCCTGGGCCACCCTGGAACGGCTGGGTGTGGCCGACTACTTCCTCTGCCCGCGCATCGACTGGACGCCAAAAAGCGCCAGCATGGCCGACATCGCCAAAGCTCTCAACATCGGCATCGACAGCCTGGCCTTCATCGACGACAGTCCCTTCGAACGGGAGGAGGTGGGCCGCAGCCATCCCCGCTGTACCATTCGGGACGCCGCCGAACTCGACACCCTGCTCGCCGACCCCCTGTTCGCCGGATCCAGCAGCGAGGAGTCGCGGCAGCGCCGCCAGTTCTACAAGGACGCCCTGGCGCGGGAACAGGTGCGCAGCCGCTTCGGTGACGACTATCTGGGCTTCCTGGCCTCCTGCGACATTCAACTCACCCTGTCACCCTTCCGGGAGGCGTTCCGGGAACGGGTGGAGGAGCTTTCCCAGCGCACCAACCAGCTCAACTTCTCCGGGGCCAAGTACACCCGCGAAACCCTGGAAGTGCGTCTGCAGGATCCCGCCCTTGAAAAACACGTCCTCTCCTGCAGCGACCGTTTCGGTCGTTACGGTGTGGTCGGGTTCGCCCTGACCCGTCTGGAAGCCGATGTATTGCATGTGGAGGAGTTCATGCTCTCCTGCCGGGTACAAGGCAAGTTTCTGGAGCAGGCCCTGTTGGCCGACCTGCTGGCGCGGCATGCGGGCATCGAGACCATTCGGGTCGATTTCCGCCCCACCGCCCGCAACACCCCGGCCCGGCAAACCTTGGAAGCCATGGGTTTCGAACCCCATCCGGAGGGAGGCATGGTGCGCCGGGTCGATCAGGGACTCGACTGCCCCTTCATCCACATCGAACGGGAAGAAGCGAACCCCGTTTGAAAGAGTGTCCTTTCAGTCATACGGGGGTTCGGGGGGGGATTATCCCCCCCGACGGGTCCAGGGCAGCGCCCTGGGACTCTTCCTTTTGCAGTTGACCTCCAACCCCATGGGGTCCAGGGGGCACCCCTGGGACTTTATCCTTTTTCTTTTTATTCAGCCACGCCGCGCTGGCCAGCGGTCTGAAAAGTTACTTAATGGCAATAAACATGAAAATTAAAAAAATAGAATATTTTCTTTTTTTGATATTTAAAGGATAACATATTGAAAGGCAATAAATTGAGACTATTTCTGCTGGGTTGCAGATGCTGCGCACCACATCCCATTACAAACAAAAAAAAGGCCGGGATCACCCCGGCCTTTTTTATCAATCCCGCAACACTCAGAAACCGCCACCTTGCCCGTGATGTCCACACGCATACAAAAAGCTGCTGGCCATGGGAACCAACATCGCCTTCTGACGATCATCCAGAACACCGTTGAGAGCCTTCAACGACTCCAGCAGCGCCTTCTGCTTGGGCAGCATGGCCTCCATATGCGCCACATGACGCTCCGCCTGGGCCAGCATGTCCTTGGTACGATCGGCACGCATGTTCTGCGCTCCCTCGGACCGGGCCTTCGCCGCCGCGACGAAACGCTTCCAGGCCTCTTCCTGCGCACCCTGAATGGCCAGTTGCTGCTTGCCCATCTCCAGCATCTGATTCATCTGCTCCGCATCGGAGGGGCCCGCCATCATGCCGGGACCACCCATCATGCCGGGGCCCATGTTGCCACCCCGCATGTTGGGATGGCCTTTCATGCCGGGACCGCCCATCTGATTGGGGCCACCCATCTGATTGGGGCCGCCCATCTGGTTGGGACCACCCCCCTGACTGGAACCGCCCATCATGCCGGGGCCGCCCATCATGCCGGGGCCACCCATCATGCCGGGGCCGCCCATCATGCCGGGGCCGCCCATCATG
>JADGAQ010000060.1 GCA_015231925.1 Magnetococcales bacterium | reverse complement strand
GATGCAGGATGTTGCAGATGGCGCTGAGATAGTTGGTCTTGTAGGACCAGCCGTGGACCACGGGCAGATAGTGCCGGGCGAAGGCTTCGTGCAGACGGCGCACATTCTCCCTCAGTTGCCGTTCGGAGGCGATGAACAGGGGTGAGCCGAAGCGGCTCATCAGATGTTCCACATCGACGCCGTCGATGTGCCGCAGGCTGTTGTCCCGCAGGCTGCGGCGTCCGAACTTGCTGTTGTCATGCCGATGGGGGGTGATGTAGGGCGGTTCCCAGGGGCGGCGTGGTCCGGTATTCTCGGCCATCACGATCTCCCGATCAAATTGCGTGGGGCGTTCTTCTCTCCGGGGGCAATCAGCACGCCATCGACCATCATGGCTTGGAACTGCTCCAGAGAGGTGATCAGCTCTTCGGCATAACGAATGAACAGGGTGCCGGGCTTGGGACTGGGCAGACCGGTGGGATGCTCCCCGGCAATCTGTCTCAGCAGGAGCTGGGGCAGGTTGCAGCCGACGCCCTTGGTCAGATAGACCCAGGCGGGAAAGCGCGGATTGATCTCGATCAGATAGAGACGACCGTCATCACCGCGCAAGGCTTCGACCTCCAGCGGTCCCTGCCAGTTCAATCCTTCCATGATGATGCGGCCCATGCGTTCCAACTCGTCGTCCCGGATGGAGATGCCGGCCCAGGCCTTGCCCTTGTTGGTCAGGGCGCGTTTGCGCATCATCACCGGGCCCAGCATGTTGCCTTTGCCGTCTCCGACGGCGGTGAGATTGACTTCGTAGCCGCCGACGAACTGCTGCACCAGAACGGGATAGCCCCATTGCGCCGCGATGTGATGAAAGGCCGACTTGGCCTCGTCGGGACTCTCCACCACGGTGGCATCGTAGTAGATGCCCTTGACCACCAGCGGAAAGCTCCAGCCCTCCTCCCGGCAGCGGTCGAAGAAGCCGATATCGGAGACCTTCAGGGTTTCGGGCGTATCCAGATCCAGCCGGCGGCAGAGTTCGCCGAGGTTATCCTTGGCGCGGGCGCGCAGTTGCCCCAGGGTGGGAACCAGCATGCGAATGCCCTGGGAGGCGAACTGGGCCTCGTTGTGAGCGAAGGTGCTCAATTCGGCATCCAGGCAGGGGATGATCACGTCGAGCCGTTCGGTGGCGTGGATCTCCACCAGACGTTCCCACTGTCCTTCACTGCCGACGGAAGGATAGGGCAGCAGATAGCTGGCGTCGAAGATGGCGGCGTTGTACAGGCCCGGATCGAGGACTTCGTAGCCGAGTCCGATCAGCCGTCCCGAAAAGCCGACCGATTCCCGCAGGCAACGAGCGACTGCCAGACCGGGTCCGGGATTGTCGGGACGGGCATTGACCCCCGTGATGCCGACTGTCCAGTTGCGCCAGTCGGGTTTGATGCAGGAGAGGTGTTTCATGCCAGGTAGCGGGACAACTGGCGAATGAAGACTTCGACACCGCCCAGCACGACGTCGACCGGTACGTCATAACGTTTGGACAGCTCATCCACCGTGGCTTCGATGCTGCCGTTGGCCAGCAGCAGCTCCACGGTGTCGATGCCGGTGTGATTGACGGTGAAGCTTTGGCCGGAGCGCGGGTCGAAGGCAAACCCGTTGGCGCTGATGGCCAGAGCGGGCAGTCGGTCCTTTCCGATCAGATCACGCAAGATATCCCCAAGCTCGGCAGACATGTAAACAAACCTCGATCGAACAAACCGGATAATGCAGAACAGAGCCCTTTGCCATCCCCTTTCCCCCGCCGGAATGCAGCGGGGGAAAGGGGTGAGGCGTCAACGCGGCGGGGTGATGTTGGTAGGTGGCAACCCGGTCGGGGCGGGAGCCGCCGCAACCGGCGTGGTGGCTGCCGGGCGGGGGCCGCCGAGGGTGGCGCCCGCCGTGGGGGCCTGATTGGGGGCTGGCAGAACCTTGCCCACCTGATCGCGAAGCTGCACCACGCCACCGGGAGGCGGAGGGGCCATGGCGGGTCCGACGGGTGCCGGTCCGGGACCGGAAGGGGGACGAATGGCCGAAAAGCCGCCGGACAGGGGCAAGCCGGCAGGCATGCCGATGGGAGGAGCCATCATCGGCGCCATCATCGGGGCGCCGCCGACGGGCGGTTTGCCTGCAACCGGTCCCATGCCGGGACCGCCGCCGGGACCACCGCCGGGACCACCGCCGGGACCGCCGGGGGCCATCTGAGGAGCCCCTGCGGGACCAACCGGCGGAGCTGCGGGACCGACGGCTGGTTCTTTCCCGGAGCTTCCACCGACCTGGGCTTGGGAGCGTCCGCCAGCCCAGGCGCCGGGGCCCTGGTTCCCCGATCCGCTTTTGGATGTGTCGCTCGGAGCGCGGGTTTGCTGCCCCATGTTACCCATGGCCGGAGCGGGTGTGTTGATCATCGGCGGTTGGGCAAAACTGGGCACCTGCGCGGAACGACCCTGTGACACTTCATGGGAGCCGCTCTTGTTGCGCAGATCCACGGCGCCTTCCTGAACGGAAACGTTCAGTCCCTTGTCCACGCCAACGGAAAAATTGGTGCCCTTGACCGTCAGCACGGCGAACTTGGTGCGCATCTGATAATTCTTTCCGGACTCCTTGCCGATGCGTCCGGTACGGGCCGAAAAGTTGCCGCTGGTCAGGTTCAGGATGCAGCGGTTGTTTTCGATATCCCCCAGTTTATAGGCATATTCCTCAAGAATGAAGGAGGAGTTCGGGTAGATGCTGAGATAGCCGCCGTCGCTGAAGCGGATTTGGGCTTCTCCCTCCTTGGCATGAACCGTGTCGCCGGGATAGAGGGCGTCACCTCGCGCCAAGGGCTGCTCCAGCCATTCATTCTGGCGCACCACGATGACGTTGCCCTGTAAGGCCAGAACCCAGGCGGCCCCTTCTTTGTCAGCCGCTTCGGCAGGGGCCGGAAGGATTGCAAACAGGGCGAGAAGAAGCAGCCAGGCTGCGAGAAGGGAGTGACGACGAATGGAGACGATCAGCGTATCGTTCATTTCGAGAAGGTCCATTGCAGTGCCAGAGTGGCGTTCAGCCTGTCGTAGGCGTACATGTCCAGATTGGAGTCACAGTGCGTGTAGGAGACCTTGGGGATCAGGTGGAAATCCTTCCCCAGGGACTGGTCCGCGCTCAAGACCCCCTGAAGCTGATTGTCGGTTCGGGTCTGGAAGTAAAGGGGGTCATCCGCAGCGTGATGGCGGTATTCATAGGCCAGGGAAGCCGAAAGGGAGAGGTCGGGGTTGACCGTATAGCCGGTTCCCAGATTGGCTCCGACCAGATTGAACCCGACGTTTTTGGCTCCGGTATCGTGGGCGCTCTCCTGTCCGCCGTAGAGCCCCTGGGAAAAGCTGAAGGCGCTGTCGGTCAGCTTCATGGAGTGGGTCACGCCCAGGGCCACGCGGTGGACGTTGTTGGAGGGGTAGTCCGGATAGGAGGTGTCGATGTATTGCAGATAGCCTCCCAGGGAGTTGCTCTCCATGGGATGGGTGTAGGTGAGCTGGGCACCCCAGTAGCGTTGCAGAAGGGTGCCTTCCGACTGGTAGTCCTGGAAGTAGAACACGGGTGTGACGGTGTCCTTGCCGACGGGCAGCGCAACGCCGGCGTAGGCGTTGCCGTAGCCCTCCTCCTTGTCCTTGCGATCGTTGGCCAGGGATTGGTGCAGGCTCATACCGCCCAACAGGGTCTGGCCGCCATCCAGGGTGTGGGTGACGTTGAGTAGGCCACTCAGGGTTCCCACCCAGTCCCGCTCCTGCTCGTAGGTGCCAAGGGAGATGGGAAAGGTCGTGGAATAGGCGGGAATGATGTAGGTGCCGTCATTGGGACCGACGGTGATGTTGGTGTCCCGGCCGTAGGCCACCTGGACATGTCCCTGCCAATGGGTCTTGCCGGTGGGTTGCGCGCCCGTCGTTGCAGCCGGAGCCGCAGCCGGAGGCGCGGCGACCGGGGCGGTCATGGTGCGCCACTCGTAAACCAGGAAGGGCGAGAGTTGATCCAGGTTCAGATTGGCCGCCTGGGCCAGACCCCGGGTGGTATCCCCGGCTTTGTAAAGGGTCATGGCCAGAAGCAGACGGGCGGTTTCATTGCCCGGCTGGTTCATCAGCACCCGTTCCAGGGGAAACAGGGCGGCTTCCGGATCGTTGCTGTGGAACAGAGCCGAGCCCAGAACCAGGTCATAGGCCGGGTCGCCCGCAAAGCGCGCTTCAAAAGGGGTGAGTGCGGCCACGGCCCGGGCATACTCTCCGGCCACCAGGTGATTGACTCCCGGAGTCCAGGGCGGAGTCGTTTCATCACCTCCCCAGGCCTGACAGGGCAGCGACGCCAGCAGCAGGAGGAGGTAACGTCTTCTCCCTCCAATGGATTTTTTGCAGACCATGATTGCCTCTCAATAGGAATTATCGTATGGAAATTTCCCGGTTCCCCGAAATTCAAGACACATCCCCCCGCCTTGTGTCTGTTTTGCCGGCGGTATGGGTTGCTTTCGCTACAGGTGCAAATTCCTCGCATTCGTTCAGTTTACGTGGCTTCTTCGTTTTTTGCAAGGAAGATCAAGGAAAGTTTGTCTTAGGAGGGGCTGATTCGGGATGACGGGGGTGTGGCTTGTCTAATAAAAGTTATTGATATCGACATATAAAATAACATTAAATAGAATATGTTTTAAATTAATCATGTGGCCCGGTGGAAATGGCGACAGAATAGAGGTTGCGCAACGCAATCCGCTCCCTTGTCCTGCACATTATCCTTGCCGGTATCACTTTCGACCCCAGACATCCGGAGCCGCGCCGTCCAGCAGGACATGACAGGCGGTGCAACCGCCTTGCAGTTCGTCCAGTGCCCGCAGAACCGCCTCGGAACTTCCCCGTCCTTCGACCTGGTCCAGGGAAGCCTGATGCAGATCCTTCATCGACTTCACACAGTGATCGGCCATTTTTTCAAACGATTCCGCATTGAATTTCGGCTGAGCCCCATCGTGATCCTTCTGCATGGAGGTCGCCTCGGCGGCATGCAGATCCATGGGGCCGAGAAGCCCGAAGGTGTTGCGCAAGGCCGTGACGTGCCGGGTCAGGTTGTGGCTGTATTTAAAGCTCTGAGTCGATAACTGGCGAATGGCGTCGGCGTGCAGTCGCAACAGGGTGACCACCGATTGGACATAGACCTGCCTCTGGGTGGTGCGTTCTGCCTGAAGCGGTGCAAACGGCACCAGCCCGCAGAGCAGACCAATCACCACCGTCCTTCCCCAACCGATGCGGGGGAAGCTTCCCTGCGGCAACTCGTTCACGGAGGACGACTCTTTCCCGGCGGATTTGTTCATGGCAACCTCGCGAAACAGCGATTCATTTTCCGGTGGCTTCCGTCCCCTCCGGCTCCCTGGGCTCGTTATGCACCAGTCCGGCATGGCAATCGATGCAGGTCTGGGCGCCGTCCTTCATGGTGCGTTCGTGTTTGCTGGCGGCAAAACGACTCTGATCGGCAAACTGCATGCTTTCGTAAGTGTGGCACTGGCGACACTCCTTGGAGTCCCGCTCCTTCATGGTTTTCAAGACGTTCTGGGCCAGGCGGTAGCGGGCCTTTTCGAAGGAGGCGGCATCCGGATAGGTGCCGATGACATGATGGTAGAGGTGGCGTCCTCCCACCAGGATCTTGTCCAGCAGTTTGTCCAGATAGTCCCCCGCTCCTTTGCCGTGGGGTACATGGCAGTTGGAGCAGATCACCCGAACCCCCGAGGGGTTCTTGTAGTGGGTACTCTTCTGATACTCCTGGTAGACGCCGTCCATTTCATGGCAGGAGGTACACATTTCCAGGCTGTTGGTGTAGCCATCCATGAGGAACAGATGAAAGAAGGCAAAAGCCAACAGACCCACCACCAAACCGCCCGCGAAGATCAGTCCGATCTTCATGGCTGCCAACCGGTTCGATCCCGGATCCGCCCCCTGGATGGATGCCACCTCGGACCTCCTCTTCGTCGCAAACCAAACGTCCCCAGGACCAATGACACCCTTTCCGCTACGGGAGGAAACCGTTGAACCCGTTCCCGGAAGGGGGTGATACCTTTAAAAAATTTGCTTTCATTATGAATTTTTGATGCGCCTCCTGCAAGCTCTTTTTCGCCTTCGGAGCGGCCTGGAGAGTGGTTTCCACAAAAAAAGGGGAGGCGATTCCCCTCCCCTTTCTTCAAGGATGATGCAGACCGGTGTCTTATTGATCGTGGCTGTACTGGGCGGCCAGTCTCTGCACTTCCGGGTTGTCCATATAGGAGGCGTACTGCCGATCCTCTTCCAGGATATGCCTGGTCAGCCAGTTGACCAGAAAGAGGACCACCTCATCGATTACCGCATTGCGCGACTCCTCGTCCCTCGCTTTTTGAAAGCGGGAGCGAAACTCGCAGAGATTCTCCCGGATCTTGTCGTGCAGCACTTCGTGGTCGTCCAGAATCGGGTATCCCGCCTTGCGCATCAGGCGCTCTTCGAAGCGGAAATGGCTGGTGACGTACCCTTTCAGCTGAAAAAACAGATCATCCAACACGCTTTCCGTCTGCTGCTCATGCACCGCATCCATCAACAGGCCGAACATATGAAACAGCCGCCTGTGCTGGTCATCGATGGGTGCGACGCCAACGCTGAATTCCGGTCGCCACATGGATCGTTCCTCCCTTGAATTTTTTTATGTAAAAATGGAGCTTAACCAAGCTGCGCAATGAATTCTAATCAATATTTTTTATTGAAAAACGGCCAGGTTGATCCACACGTCGCCCTATGCAGACGCTGCGGTTTGCGCTACCTTTTGAGAGGTGGTCTCCAGGCTGTTATTTCGGGAAGGGTAATGCCATGAGAAATTCGGGCCGGGATCCCATGCTGGATCTGATCCGCAAGATGAGAGCCGTAACCGGCATCAAGCCGATTCCCCTGTCGGACAGGGAGGCCCGCCTGCCCTTTGCGGCGCTGGGGCAGGTCTTTTCCGCCGAGAACCGGGCAAGGGATAAGGTGCGGCGGCAGAGTGTGGCGGTCCGGAGCGTCAAACCCGCCGCCCAGGTGGTCCAGGTGGCCCCGGTGGTTCGGCAGGCCCCGGTGGCGGCCCCCCCTCCTCCGCAGCAGGTTGTCTCCCCTCCTCCCCCGGAAGAAAAAACTCTCGACTGGCGCAAGGTGGTGCAAATCTCCGCCTACATGCGCAACAAGGGGCGTTGACGGATGCCCCCTTCTCTGTTGGACCATCCGGCCATCGGAAGAATTCTTTTTCATCCCAGGGGCGTCTCCCCCTTCGAGGCCGGGCAGACAACCCGGAGCCTGCGCTTTCCCGTGGCCGAGGGGGTTGCCCTGGCGGGACGACTGCATCGAGCGGAAACGGAGGGGGCGCCGACCCTCCTCTTCTGGCACGGCAACGGCGAAATCGCCGCCGACTACGACGACATCGCCGCCATCTACACCCGATTGGGCCTGAACTTCCTGGTGGTGGACTATCGGGGTTACGGCGAAAGCGACGGCCACCCCACCGCCTCCGCTCTGCTGGCCGATGCCGTGACGGTCTTCCGGCAGATGCCCGATGTGTTGCGTCGGGAGGGACTCGGCAGCGGACCCCTCTTCGTCATGGGGCGCTCCCTGGGTTCCGCCGCCGCCATCGAAACCGCCCATCGGGAGCAGCCCCTGCTGGCCGGATTGATCCTGGAGAGCGCCTTCGCCTTCACCGTGCCCCTGATCACCCGCCTGAGCGGCTTTACTCCCCAAGGTTTGACGGAGGATCAGGGCTTCGGCAACCACCGCAAGATGGCCGATCTGACCCTGCCGATTCTGATCCTGCACGGGGAAATGGACGAGATCATCCCGATGAGCGACGCTTATGCCCTCTTCGAGGCCTCTCCGGCTTCGCGCCGGAAACGGGTGATCATTGCCGACAGCGGCCACAACGACCTGATGTGGGTGGGACAGGCGATCTACTTTCAGGCCATCGCCGACTTTGTTTCGTCGGGGGGTGGTCAGGGATTGCCACCCCCACCCAGCACCTTGTAAAGCTGAATGCGGGCGGAGATGGCCTGTTTCTCCGCCGCCAGCGCCTGGGAACGCGCCAGAAGTACGGCGCGTTCGCTCTCCAGCAGCTCGGCCTTGCCGTCCAGTCCCGCCTTGAGGCGCTTGCCCGTCAGGGAGAGCTGCTCTTCCCGAGAGAGGAGCGCCTCGTGCAGGGAGTGTTTCCTCTGCCGTATCGATTTTTGTACCGCAAGGGATTCCGCCACCTCGCGGAAACCCTGCTGCACGGCTTTTTCATAGCTGGCGAGCAGCCCGTCCCGTTCCGCTGCGGCGGCCATCTCCTCCTGCTGCTTGCGTTTGATATCGAAGATGGGCAGCGTCACCGAGGGCAGAAAGCTCCAGGCGCCGCTTCCCGCCGCGAAGAGTCCGTCCAGGGCGTGACTCGCCGTGCCGCCGCTCGCCGTCAAGGCGATGCGGGGCAGATAGTTGGCGCGGGCGGCGGCCACATCGCCGTTGGCGCCCTGCAGCTTCTTCTCTGCGGCAACGATATCGGGACGTTTGAGCAGGAGACCCGACGGTAAATCCGCCGACAAGGGCCGGTCCAGGTCGATGTCCCGCAACGGCGGCCATGTTTCCGCCAGACCGTCGGGTCGGGTCAGCAGCAGCTCCAGGGCGTTGCGGGCGCTTTCCCGGATCCGCACCGCCTCGGCCAGATCGGCGCGGGCGCTCTCCAGGGCCACCTCCGCTTCGGTAACCTGGCGGCGCGAGGCCAACCCCTCCCCTCCCCGTCGCCGGGTCAGGTTCAGGCTCGACTCCCGATTCGCTACCAGCGCCGTCGACAGCTCGACCCGCTCCACCGCCTCCCTCCAGGAGACGAAGGCCTCGGCCACCGAGGCGATCAATACCACCCGCACGGCGCGCAAAGCCTCTTCGCTGGCCAGGAAACGTGCCTCTTCCGCTGCGTCCAGACTGGCCAGACGCCCCCAGAGATCGATCTCGAAGCTGCTCAAGGTCAGGCCCGTATCCAGACGGTGGGTCAGAGAGACCTGCTTGTTGCTGTTGAGATCCCCCGGTGTGCGCGAGGCGGAGAGGGAGAGGTTGCCTTGAATGCCGGGCCAGCGGTTGCTTTCGGCCACACCCGCCAGAGCGGCGGCTTTGCGCACCCGGCTGGCGGCCAGGCGCAGATCCCGGTTGTTTTCCAGGGCGATGGCGATCAGGTCCGCCAGACCGGCGTGGCCGTAGAATTCACGCCACTCCGGCAGCTTATCCTCATCCTCCGGGTTCTCCTCCAGGGCGGCGGTCGGCCACTGCGCGGGGATGGAAAGCTCCAGCGCCGGATCGGGGAGATTCATCAGGCTGCAGGCGGTCAATCCCAGAATGGCCAGCAGGCTGCCCAGCGCGATTCTCGTCATGGTTGTTCTTCCGGCAAAGGGGAGGCCTCTTCGGGACGGTGTCTTTTCTCCGGAAAGAGCTTGCGCACCAGAACGAAAAGCAGCGGTACCAGAAAGACACCCAGGAGGGTGGCGGCGATCATGCCTCCCATGACGCCGGTGCCGATGGCGCGGCGTCCGGCGGCCCCGGCTCCGCTGGAGACGGCCAGCGGGAAGACGCCGAAGATGAAGGCCAGGGAGGTCATCACGATGGGGCGGAAGCGCAGACGGCAGGCCTCCAGCGCGGCTTTGATCAGGGGTTGTCCCGCGCTCTGCTGGGAGCGGGCGAACTCCACGATCAGGATGGCGTTTTTCGCCGCCAGACCGATGATGGCCACCAGCCCCACCTTGAAATAGACATCGTTGGGCATGCCCCGCGCCATGACGGCCAGTACCGCGCCCAGAATGCCCACCGGAGTGATCAGCAGGGCGGCGAAGGGAATCGACCAGCTTTCGTAAAGGGCGGCCAGGCAGAAGAAGACCACCAGCATGGAGAGCCCGAAGAGCATGGGGGCCTGACTGCCGGAGAGGCGTTCCTCGTAGGAGGTGCCCGCCCATTCGTAACCGATGCCCGGCGGAAGCTGTTTGGCCAGCCGTTCGATGGCGGCCATGGCCTCGCCGGTCGAATGGCCGGGAGCGGGATTGCCGGCCAGCTTCATGGCGGGCATGCCGTTGAAACGGTCCAGTTTCGGAGAGAGGGCCGTCCAGCGGCTGGTACAGAATTCACCCAGGGGCACCAGTTCGCCGCCGCGATTGCGCACCCTGACCTGTAATATCGCCTCCGGCGAGGTGCGCACCGAGGCGTCGGCCTGCATCTGCACCCGCAGATTGCGGCCGTTGCGGTTGAAGTCGTTGATGTAGCCCACTCCGAGGGTGGTTTGCAGGGTCTGGTTGAGGTCGGCGATGTCGATGCCCATGGCCTGGGCCTTGACGCGATCGATCTCCAGCATCAGTTGCGGGGCCGGTTCCTGTCCTTCGGGGCGGACCCCGGCCAGGACCGGATCCTGACCGGCCATGCCCAGCAACTGGTTGCGGGCCTCGATGAGCCGTTCGCGGCCCAGACCGGCGCGGTCCTGAATGCGGATGTCGAAACCGCCCACGGCGGCCAGTTCCGGAATCGGCGGCACGTTGATGGCGAAGATCATCGACTGGTTGATGCCGGAGAGGTTGCGGTTGGCCCGCTGCACCACGGCGGTGGCCTGATGCTGCGCGTCCAGACGATCGTCCCAGGGTTTGAGGCGCACGAAGGTGATGGCGGCGTTCTGCCCGCGACCGAAGAAGCTGAATCCGGCGACGCCGACGATTTTTTCCACCTCCGGTTGGGAGAGGTAGTACTTCTCCACCTGGGAGAGAATCTCGATGGTGCGGGCCTGGGTGGCCCCCGGAGGCAGTTGCATGATGGTGAGGAAATAGCCCTGATCCTCCTCCGGCAGAAAGCCTCCGGGCAGGCGCAGGAAGAGCCAGCCCATGGCTCCCACCAGGATCAGATAGACCAGGAAAGCGCGCACCGGACGCTTGAGCACGCCGTTCACGCTTTTGCCGTAGCCCCGGGTCAGACGGGTGAAGAATCGGGCGAAGAGGCCTTTGTGAACGGCGTCCTTGCGGTGCAGCAGGTTGGCGCAGAGGGCCGGGGTCAGGGTCAGGGCCATGAGGGCCGAAAAGAGCATGGTCAGCACCAGGGTGACGGCGAACTGGCGATAGATGGCCCCCACGCTGCCCGCGAAGAAGGCCATGGGCACGAAGACCGCCGAAAGCGACAGGGTGATGCCGATGATGGCCGAGGTGATCTGCCCCATGGCCTTGTGGGTGGCTTGGTGGGGGGTGAGATGCTCCTCGGACATGACCCGTTCCACGTTTTCCACCACCACGATGGCGTCGTCCACCACGATGCCGATGGCCAGCACCATGGCGAAGAGGGTCAACACGTTCACCGAATAGCCGAGCAGGTAGATGCCCACCAGGGCCCCGGTCAGGGCCACGGGCACCACCACCGCCGGAATGAAGGTGGCCCGCAGACTGCCCAGGAAGAGGTACATGACCAGAAAGACCAGACCCACCGCCTCGGCCAGGGTGACCATCACCTCATGGATGGAGATCTCCACGAACAGGGAGGTGTCGTAGGGAATGTCCCAGGAGATGCCCGGAGGGAAATAGCTCTGCAACTCCTGCATGCGGGCCCGCACGGCCCGAGCGGTATCGAGGGCGTTGGCGGTGGGGGCCAGCTTGACGGCGATGGCCGCCGCCGACTGCCCGTTGAGCCGGGCGCGGATGTTGTAGTCCTGGGCCCCCAACTCCACCCGCGCCACGTCTTTGAGCAGCACGCGGGAGCCGTCCGGCTTGACCCGCAACAGGATGTTTTCGTACTCCTCCAGACTGCTCAACCGGCCACGGGTGACGATGGGTGCGTTGAGCTGCTGTCCCGGCAGGGCGGGCAGTTGGCCCAGTTCCCCGGTGGCCAGCTCCACGTTCTGGGCCTGCACCGCGCGCAGCGCCTCGCCGGAGGAGATGCCCAGGCTGGTGAGGCGTGCCGGATCCAGCCAGATGCGCATGCTGTATTCGGTACCGAAGAGGACCGCGTCCCCCACCCCCGGCACGCGGCGCACATGTTCCAGAACGTTGGCGGCGGCGAAGCTGCCCAGATCGATGAAATCCCGGCTGTTGTCCGGGGAGAAGAGCATGACGAAGAGCAGGTAGTTGCGCCGGGATTTGACGATGCTCACCCCTTGGCGTCGCACCTCCTCCGGAAGTCGCGCCTCCACCCGCTTGATGCGGTTCTGGGCTTCCACCGAGGCCACGTCCAGATTGGTGCCGCTGGCGAAGGTGAGGTTGAGGGTCATGGCGCCCAGGCTGTCGCTGGAGGAGTCGGTGTAAAGGAGATTTTCGATGCCGTTCATCTCCTGTTCCACCAGACTGGTGACCGACTCCTCCACCACCCGCGAGTTGGCGCCGGGGTAGTTGGCGGTGATGGCCAGGGCGGGGGGGGAGACCTCCGGATACTGGGCCACCGGCAGGTTGCGCAGGGCGATCAGACCGGCGAGCAGGATCACCAGGGCGATCACCCAGGCGAAGACGGGACGGTCGATAAAGAACTTGGGCAGCATGGCCGATCCTTGAATTACGGCTTGGGTGCGACGACGGTTCCCGGACGGGCCTTCTGCAGACCTTCCAGAATGACTCGTTCCCCTTCATTCAAACCGTCCCGAATGATCCAGTCCGGTCCGGAAAAGCCCCCGGTTTTGACCGGGCGGGCCACGACCTTGTTCTCCTTGTCCACCATCAGCACCGATTGCCCCTGGGGCGTGGTTTGCACCGCCGCCTGCGGCACGGTCAGGGCCTCGCTGCGACCGGTTTCCAGGCGCACCCGCACGAACTGGCCGGGCAGCAGTTCTTGATCCGGATTGGGGAATTCGGCTCGCAGCAGCACCGATCCGGTCTGGGGATCCACCGCCATTTCGGTGAACAGCAGCCGTCCGGCGTGGGCGTAGCTGTGGGCATCGTCCAGCATCAGGGTGACTTTGGCCTCCTCCTTTGCCTGGATGGAGCCTTCCCGCAGACCGCGACGCAGTCGGGCCAGTTCGTTGCTGCTTTGGCTGAAGCTGACCTGAATGGGGTCGAGCTGTTCGATGGTGGTCAGGTGGGTGGCCGAGCCCTTGCCCACCAAAGCGCCTTCGGTGACCAGACTGCGACCGACCCGTCCGGCGATGGGCGCGGTGATGGCGGCGTAGTCCAGATCGATGCGGCTTTTGCTCAGGGTGGCCTTGGCTTCGGCCACCTGGGCCAGGGCTTTCCGGTGCAGGGCCACCGCCTGATCGTACTCCTGCCGGGTGACGGCGTTGTCGCCCACCAGGGCGGCATGACGGTCCAGGGTCTGTTTGGCCAGCACCGCCTCCGCCTCGGCTTTGGCCAGGCCCGCTTCCGCCAGTTGCACCTGGGCCTTGAGCATGCGGTCGTCAAGGCGGTAGAGGAGCGCATTGGCCTTGACCAGACTGCCTTCGGTGAAGAGACGCTTCTCCACGATACCCTCCACCCTGGCGCGCACTTCGGCGCTGCGCACGGCCAGCATCCGGCCCGGCGCTTCCTCGCTCAATGTGACCACCTGGCGCACCACGGGGACCAGGACCACGGCGGGAGGCGGCGGAGCGCCGGGGGGGCCATCCGCCCAACTCACCGCACCGGTCCACACCACCGCAAACAGAGCGCTCCACTGCAATAACCGTTTCACCCCACTCGACTCCTTGCCCGGCAAACGTGTGCGCACGATTCATTCCTTGCAATTGTTTACGTCTTTGTGAGACGGAAATCCAGGCTCGTTCAATCATCTCATTTCTGAATCCAAGCGATAGTTGCGAAAAATAATCCGTTTCTAATATTTATTAGACTATAATGTGATTACCTTTTATAGTTTCAGGACTATTCCACCAGATCCCAGTAGGGACGCGAGCCGAAACGTTCCGCCAGAAAATCGATGCAGCTGCGCACCTTGGGGGAGGTCTGGCGATGGGAGGGGTAGAGGGCGTGCAGGGTGGTTTCCGGCAGGGGATGGTCGGCCAGAAGGGTGACCAGGGTGCCCGCCTGCAGGTCGCGCCCCACCAGAAAGGTGGGCAGGATGGCGATGCCCAGTCCCTGCAGGGCGGCCATGCGCAGGGCATCCCCGTTATTGATTTTAAGGCGGTTGTTGCCGTGGCGGGTGAAACGGTCCGGATCGAAAATGCGCCACGGTCCCTGTTCGGCATCGGCCAGGGCATAGATCAGACAGTCGTGACCGGCCAGCTCCTCCGGGTCGAGCGGATGCCCCCGGCGGTTCAGATAGCCGGGCGAAGCGCAGGCCACCAGACGGATCGGCGACAGCTTGCGAGCCATCAACCGGGTATCCTGCAGCGTGCCGATGCGCACCGCCATGTCGAAGCCCTCTTCCACCAGATCCACGAAGCGATCGTTCATCACCATCTCGACCTGCAGGCGCGGGTAAAGGCCCAAAAAATCGGCCACCGCCGGAGCCAGATGCAGATGCCCGAAAGACATGGGCGCATTGAGCCGCAGCACTCCGGAGGGCTCGCTGCGCAGGTTGGCCAGGGTCTCCTCCGCAACGCTCACCTCGTTGAGGATGCGGCGACAGTTGTCGAAATAGACCCGGCCTTCCGGCGTCAGTTGCATGCGTCGGGTGGTGCGTTGCAACAGACGGCTCTGCAAACGCTCTTCCAGCGCCTGGATGTGTTTGCTCACCGCCGCTTTGGAGAGACCCAGGCGGCGCGCCGCCGCCGAAAAACTCTCCTCTTCCGCCACGCGCACGAAGACCTCCATCGCCGTGAGTCGATCCATGTCGCCCTTCTCCGTTATTGTTTCCAATTAATGAACAATATTTCCACATTTTGCTGGATTGTCAATCCAAAGCCGACGAGGTAGGCTCTGTTCCAGGGCAAGCGTTCTTGCGGAGGTTGTTCCCGGACCTTGGCTGAAAGCGATTTCATTGGCATGTTTCGGAGGAGACCATCATGATCAGGCTTCGTCCCGCCGAGGAGCGCGGTTGGGCCAACCACGGCTGGCTGGATACGCGCCACACCTTCTCCTTCGCTCACTATTACGACCCGGCCCACATGGGCTTTCGCAGTCTGCGGGTCATCAACGAGGATTGGATTCAACCGGGAACCGGCTTCGACACCCACGGCCACCGGGACATGGAGGTCATCTCCTTCCCCGTTTCCGGCAGCCTGGCCCACCGGGACTCGACGGGAGCCGTGTCGGTGATCCACCCCGGTTCGGTGCAGCGCATGAGCGCCGGGCGCGGCATTCGCCACAGCGAATACAACGCCTCGGAAACCGATGCCGCCCACTTCCTGCAAATCTGGATTCTGCCGCAGCGGGAGGGGCTGGTACCGGGCTACGAACAGCGGGATTTCGCCCCCGGGGCCTGGCGGGGAACATTCGGTCTGGTCGCCTCCCCGGACGGGGCGCAGGGTTCCCTGACGGTGCATCAGGATGTACGCCTCTACGTGCTGCAACTGGAGGCGGACCGGGAGACATCGTATGACCTGTCACCCGGTCGTCATGCCTGGGTGCAGATGGTTTCGGGCCGGATACTTCTCAACGGCAGCGCCCTCAAGTCGGGTGACGGAGCCGCCTGCAGCCAGGAGGGGGAACTTCGCCTCCGGGGTCTCGATGCGGCGCAACTGCTGCTCTTCGATCTGGCGTGAAGGCCGGGGAGGTTGCCATGAACGAACGCTTCGACCTCGTGGCCAGATTGCTGCACTGGGGTATGGCCCTGCTGCTGCTCACTCTGGTCGGGCTGGGTTTTTATGCCATCAATCTGGATTATTACCACCCGCTCTACCACCGTTCCGTGGTCTGGCACCGCTCCCTGGGGCTGGTGGCCTTTGTGGCGGTGCTGTTTCGCCTGGGTTGGCGACTGGGCCACCCACCCCCGCCCCTGCCTTCGGGAATGCCGGGCTGGGAACGGCTGGCGGCCTCCGCCACCCATTGGGCGCTCTATCTGCTGATGCTGTCTCTGCCGGTTTTCGGCTACCTGATGTCCACCGCCGACGGGCGGCCGGTGAGTTTTTTCGGTTGGTTCGAGGTGCCCCCCCTGTTGCCCCCGCTCAAGGGGCGGGAGGAGTGGACGGGAATGATCCATTTGATTCTGGCCGTGATGTTGTGCCTGCTGGTTCTCCTGCATGGGGCGGCGGCGCTCAAACATCACTTCTTCGATCGCGACGGGCTGCTGCGTCGCATGTGGTAACATCCTTTTCTTTCTTTCAAGGGGTCTGAATGATGAAAAAATTGTCTTTCGTGCACGGTGCGGTTCTGGCGGGTGCGGTTTGGTTGGCGGCCTCGCCGTCGTTCGCGGCTCCGGAAACCTACAAAATCGACTCCGGCCACTCCTTCGTCACCTTCAGCATCGCCCATCTGGGTTTCAGTCTGCTGCAGGGGCGCTTCAACACCGTGGCGGGCCAGTTCGCCATCGACACCGAGAAGAGCGAGGGGGGAAGCCTTCAGGTGACGGTCGATACCGCCTCCATCGACACCAACCATGCGGAACGGGACAAGCATCTGCGCAGCAAGGACTTCCTCGACGTGGACAGCCACCCCAAGGCCGAGTTCAAGAGCGTGCGCATCGTCGAAAAGGAGGGCAAAGCCCGGGTGGACGGGGAACTCACTTTGCACGGCGTCACCAAACCGGTCTCCTTCGAGGCGCGCTTCATCGGCAGCGGCAACGATCCCTGGGGCGGTTTCCGTCGCGGTTATGCCGGAACCCTGCATCTGAAACGCGCCGATTTCGGCATCACCCGCAACCTGGGACCGGCTGCGGAGGAGATGGATCTGGGTTTGTATATCGAGGGTGTGCGCCAATAATCGCTTGACGGGGGATATCATCATGGATGTCGCAGCCGCTATTGCCAACCGTCGTGCCGTCAAGCACTTCGATCCCAACCACACCCTGAGCGCCGAAGAGGAGGATCGTCTGCTGCAACAGGCCATGCTCTCTCCCAGCGCCTTCAACATCCAGCACTGGCGTTTCGTGGTGGTGCGGGATGCAGCCTTGCGGCAGGCGATTCGCCAGGTCTCCTGGAATCAGGCCCAGGTTACCGACGCCTCCCTGCTGATCGTGGTCTGCGCCGATATGGCCGCCTGGAGCAAGGATCCGGCCCGCTATTGGCGCAACGCGCCGCAAGAGGTGCGGGATTTCCTGGTGCCCGCCATTCACCACTACTACCAGGGCCGCGAGTCGGTGCAGCGGGACGAGGCCATGCGCTCCTGCGGCATCGCGGCCCAGACCCTGATGCTGGCCGCCCAGGGCATGGGGTACGACTCCTGTCCCATGGACGGCTTCGATTTCGACGCCGTGGCCAAATTGATCAATCTGCCGGCGGATCATCTCATCGCCCTCTTCGTCACCGTGGGCAAGTCCCTGGAACCGGCGCGTCCCCGTGGCGGCCAACTGACCCTCGACGAGGTGCGCATTCGGGACCGTTTTGGCGCTTGATCGACCGATGTAACCCTCTTGGCCTGCAATCAACCCGCAGAAGAATCTCTTCTGCGGGTTTTGCGCCATTTTTGGAATGAATCGCCGTGCTGATCGACACCCACTGCCATCTGGATCATGCCCTCTTCGACGAGGACCGCGACGCGATCCTGCAACGCAGCCGCGAGGCGGGTGTGGGCGGCTGGGTGGTGCCGGGGGTCCGGGTCGACGACCTGCCCCGCATGGCCGCCTTGACCGGACCCGGCATTCATCTCGCGCCGGGGTTGCACCCCCTCTTCGCCCTGGAACATCCCCCCGACGCCCTGCAGCAACTGGAGGCGTGGCTGAAAGGCCACCACGCCGTGGCCATCGGCGAAATCGGCCTCGACGCCATGGCTCCCCCGGAGAGCCGCCCGGCTCAGGAAGATCTCTTCCGGTCCCAGTTGGAACGCGCCAGGATCTGGGGCTTGCCCGTCCTGCTGCATGTGCGCCGGGCCCACGACGAGGCCCTGGCCATTCTGCGCCGCCACCCCCTGCCACGGGGCGGTATCGTTCACGCCTTCAGCGGCAGTGCGGAGCAGGCCAAACGCTATATCGACCTGGGTTTTCGCACCGCTTTCGGCGGCAGCCTGACCCGGCCTCGCGCCGAACGGGTGCGCCGCATCGCCACCACCCTGCCCCTGGAACTCCTGGTGCTGGAAACCGATGCCCCCTTTCTGCCCCCCTTCGGTTTCGACGGCCAGCGCAACGAACCCGCCCACCTCCTTTTGGTGGCTCGGGAACTGGCGCGGTTGCGGGAGAAGCCGTTGGAAAATATCATCGCGGTGACGGGCAATACGGCTCGATCGCTACTGGGGCTGACGGACGAGGCTTGAATGACGGCATCGGGACTGTTTGAACGCACCCGCATCCTGGTGGGTGACGAAGGGGTGGAACGCCTGCGCGCGGCCCACGTCTTTCTCGTCGGGGTGGGCGGCGTGGGCGGTTTCGCCGCCGAGGCCCTGGGAAGGGCCGGTATCGGTCGTCTGACCCTGCTGGACCACGACATCGTCGAGCCCTCCGATGTCAACCGTCAGCTTCCGGCCACCACCGAGACCCTGGGCCGGAAAAAGGTGGCCCTCGTGGGGCAGCGGCTGCAGGCCATCAATCCGGAGTGTCGTCTGGAGCTGATGGACACCTTTCTCAACCCCGACAACACCGGCGAACTGCTGGATCGCCTGGCCCCCGACCGGGTGGTGGACGCCATCGACAGCCTGAACTGCAAGGTGGGTCTGATCGTGGAAGCCTGGCAGCGCCGCATCCCGGTGTTCAGCAGCATGGGGGCCGCCGGTCGCCTCGATCCCTCGGCCATCCGGGTGGGCGACATCATGGACACCACGGTCTGCAATCTGGCGCGGGAGGTGCGCAGCCGCCTGCGCCGACGGGGCGTGGGGCGCGGGGTGACCGTGGTCTGGTCCTGCGAAACCGCAGCCGCCCACCTGCCCCCCGCTCCCGTGAGCAGTGGCCGGGACCGCGCCGTCAACGGCTCCATCAGCTACCTGCCCGCCCTCTTCGGCCTGATGCTGGCCGGAAACGTCATTCGCAGTCTTTTGACCCCTGCCCCTCTCGCGGAGAGCCGCCATGAACCTGCATAGCCTGTTCGGACTGCTGGCCCTGACCTTTCTGGCCTGGCTGCTGTCGGAACGGCGGCAGGCCGTCTCCTGGCGGGTGGTGGCCACCGGTCTGGGGCTGCAGCTCGGCATCGCCTGGATCCTGCTGGCCCTGCCCCTGTTCAAAGGTTTCTTCCTGCTGCTCAACGACGCGGTGGGCGTATTGCAGGAGGCCACCCGCAGCGGGACCGCCTTCGTCTTCGGCTACCTGGGGGGCGGCAAGGCCCCGTTCCCCGCCGAACATCCGGAAGCGGGCTTCATCCTGGCCTTTCAGGCCTTGCCTCTGGTTCTGGTGGTTTCGGCCCTCTCCGCCCTGCTTTTCCACTGGGGGGTGCTGCCCCGGGTGGTGCGGCTCTTCTCCCTTCTGCTGCAACGCACCATGGGCGTGGGCGGGGCCCTCGGTTTCGCGGCGGCGGCCAACATCTTCCTGGGCATGGTGGAGGCCCCCCTGCTGGTCAAACCCTACCTGGAACGTTTGAGCCGTAGCGAACTCTTCGCCCTGATGACCGCCGGCATGGCCACCATCGCCGGCACCATGATGGCCCTCTATGCCGGCATTCTCGGACCGGTCATCCCCGATGCCATGGGGCATATCCTGGTCGCCTCCATCATCAGCGCCCCCGCCGCCATCCTCATCGCGCTGATGCTGATTCCCGAACATGGCCCGACCACCGAGGGTGATTACTCCCCTCCCCGGCTCGACGCCACCTCCATGGACGCCATCACCCGTGGCGTTTCCGAAGGCATTCAGCTGCTGATCAACATTCTGGCCATGCTGCTGGTGCTGGTGGCACTGGTCTCTCTGGCCAACCGTCTGCTCGACGGCCTGCTGCCGGATGTGCTGGGCGCACCCCTCTCCCTGGAACGCATGCTGGGCTGGGTCATGGCCCCGGTGGTCTGGCTGACGGGCATTCCCTGGAACGAGGCCTCCGTTGCCGGTCAGCTCATGGGCAGCAAAACCGTCCTCAACGAGTTCATCGCCTACATCCAACTGGCGCAACTGCCGTCGGAGGCCCTCTCCCCCCGCAGCCGTCTGATCATGACCTACTCCCTGTGCGGCTTCGCCAACCTGGGCAGTCTGGGTATTCTCATCGGCGGCATGGGCGCCATGGTGCCCTCGCGCCGCGAAGAGATCGCCGCTCTCGGCCTGAAATCGATCCTCTCCGGCACCCTGGCCACCCTGATGACCGGCGCTGTGGTGGGCCTGCTGACTCCCGAATGAAACCCTGCGAGCAGGCACGGGTCATATTGGAAAAAGTTCCGACGAAAGTGAAAATAAATTAAACATAAAAGCAAATAAAAATATTCAACGTGTCTAAAATATGGATCAATATGATGGGCAACGTCTCGAAATGCAGGTCGAACGCGATGCGGAACGGCTTCGTGCAGGAGGAATACGACCATGATGCCCATCAATCGACTGACCGATTATGCCACGTTGTTGATGACCCATCTGGCGGTGGAGCCCCAAACCCCCCGGAGAGCCGTGGAACTGACCGCCACCATTCCATTGGCCTTCACCACCATTCGCAAGTTGCTGCAAATCCTGGCGCGACAGGGGTTGCTGATCTCCCGCAAGGGGCGACACGGCGGCTTTCTCCTGGCGCGTCCGCCTGCGGAAATCACCCTGAAACAGGTTGTCGAAGCCATGGAGGGGCCGTTGGCCTTGACCACCTGTTGCCGCTCCGGCGCGGAGTGCGCCCTTCTGGAGGCGTGTTTGCCCAAAGGCCATTGGATGCGCCTCAACGGCGCCATCAACGCCCTTCTGGAGGAGACCACTCTGGAAGATCTGCTGGCCCCGGTCAGCGCCAAAGCCTCCCCGACCTATTGAGCCGGGGACGGCAACTGTGGGATGATGCCCGCTTCTTCCCTCCCGACGGACATGTGCTGGGTGGCTCCTGAAGCGATGGCAATGAAACCGGCTGTTTCCCCACGCGGTCGCCCCCGTGACCCCGAACGCATGAGGCGTGTGCTGCAATCCGCCGCGCGGCAATTTTGCGAGCTGGGGTTCGAACGCACCAGCGTGGAGGCCGTGGCCCAGGCTTCGGGCGTCTCCAAGGTGACCATCTACAGCTATTTCCCCACCAAACAGCTCCTGTTCGAGGCGGTGGTCGAACAGTATACCGATACGGTTTTTGCCGCGCTGCCTCCCGAGCTTCTCGACCCCCGTCATCCCGAAACGGCTTTGAGCCGGATTGCCGCCCAGTTTCTCACCCTGTTCCGTTCCTATGATGTCATCGGC
>JADGAQ010000059.1 GCA_015231925.1 Magnetococcales bacterium | reverse complement strand
CCTGGACCCGTCGGGGGGGATAATCCCCCCCGAACCCCCGTATACCTGAACAGATTCCCCTGATTCTACAGATGATACCGCCCCCAGCGGTCGAGCATGCTTAAAATCCACAACCGGGCGGCCTGATGCGGTCCGGGTTGGCAGGCCATCTTTTTCCAGTCCGCATGCCACAAGCCCTGTTTGACCCAGGGACTTTCCGCCAGATCGGCCAAACGCTCCGACAGCGGCGTGGACTCTTCCACCCGCAGGGAAAAACCCTGCTTGGGACGGGTCAGCACCTCGGGGGGCACCTTGTCGGCCAGATAGTCGTGCAGCCAGGGTTTGCCGGGACCGTTGAGTTCCCGGGGATCCGGCGGACGCGACAGGGCCCATTCCACCAGTCGATGATCCAGGAAAGGCACCCGCACCTCCACCCCGTGGGCCATGCTGGCCCGATCGACCTTGGGCAGGACGTGATCGGCGCAGAAGCTCATCAGATCGACCCGCTGCAGTTGACGCGACAGGGGCAGTTGCTCCGCGACGTGGCGCTGCAAGGGGGCCAGCATCTCCTCATCCGTGAAACGCAAACCCATGGGGGCCAGCAACCGGGAGACCTCTTCCGGCAGAAAGCGCGGAAAGAGTCGCCAGGCGTGGCGATGCCAGATGGAGGCCTTTGCGAACAGGTCGGCGCGTTGTGCATAAAGATGGGGATGGGGCACCAAGGCCATCAGGCGCCGCCACCATGGAGGGGCGAGAGGGGCTTCCAGGTTGCGATACCAGGTGTAGCCGGCGAAAATCTCGTCGCCGCCGTCTCCGGAGAGGGCCACCTTGAAGCGTCCGGCGGTGGCGGCGCAAAGCGAAAGCATCGGCAGCAGGCCGCTTCCGGTTTGGGGCTCGTCCACCCGTGCGGCGCGATCGAAGAGATCGGGTACCGACTCGCCGGTCACTTCCACCACGGTGTGGGGCAGGCCCAGATGGGCGGCGGTGACGGCGGCCTGCCGGGCTTCGCTGCGCGGAGAGGAGGGAAAGCCGACGGTGAAGGCCTGCAGGGGTTGTTTGAGAGCGGCAAGACCCGCCGCGACCGCCGAGGAATCGATGCCGCCCGAGAGAAACAAGCCGATCTCCACGTCCGCCAGCAGGTGCTCCTGCAACACGGTTTCAAAACGTTCGGCAAAGCCGGGGGAGGCCCGGTCCCCACCGGCATCGATCTCCCGTGGGGGTTCCCAGTAGCGGCGGATTTCGATGTCGCCGTTTTCGTCCTGACGCAACCAGTGGCCCGGTTCCAGCTTTTTCAGCTCCTTCCAGATGGAGAGGGGGGCGGGCACGTAACCCAGGGTCAGGGTGTGGGCCAGGGCCAGGGGGTCGCAGTCGAGACTGCGAGGGGCCACGATGCGTCGCAGGGCCTCCGCTTCCGAGGCCAGCACCAGGCCGCCCTGATGGGGCAGATAATAGAGGGGCTTGATGCCGAGACGATCCCGTGCGGCGAAAAAGCATCGACGTTTCCGGTCCCAGAGCCCGAAGGCGAACATGCCTTCCAGGTAATCGACACAGCCCTCCCCCCAGGCTTCATAGGCGTGGGGGATGATCTCGTTGTCGTTGTTGCGGGAGCGCAGACGGTGGCCCAGGGCTTCGAGACGGGTGCGCAACGCGGGGGCGTTGTAGATCTCCCCGTTGCCCACCATTTGGATGGAGCCGTCCTCGTTGCTCATCGGCTGATTGCCGGCGGCGGAGACATCGACGATGGAGAGACGGCGGTGCCCCAGCCAGACACGGTTGACCGGATCCTCCCAGGTGCCCTGATTGTCGGGACCGCGATGCCGCAGGCTTTCCAGGGCCGCGAGACGGGCGCCTTCTCCGCAACCGGCCCGGCAGTCGATCACGATGCCGCACATGTCGTTGTCTCCAGGGTCGGGGATTCGGGAGACCGCAACAGGGCATGGACGGCGGTGCCCTGTTTGGCGGGGTAGAAGCATGAGACATCGAGACGGCTGATCTCCCGGGTGAAGGTGGCGTCGTATTCGATGATCCAGGAGGGGGCCTCGGAACGACGCAATCGGGTGAAGCCTACCAGGAAGGAGTCGTTCTCTCCCTGGCAGAGGCCGCGCACGAAATAGGGGGCGGGCTGCAGCGACCGATGTTCCGGACGACCGTCCGCTTCCCGCCAGGCGACGCTGTTGGCGGCGGATTCGGTGACGTAGAGTCGTCCGTCGCGGAACTCACCGTCGTGCATGCCCTGGAAACTGCCGGGAGGAACATGAAAGTGGGCCTCGCGGCTTTCCGGATCGAGGCGGATGATGGCGCCGGCCTTCGAATCGAACCAGCGGTGGGTGGTGATGTAGAGCAGACCCTGGTGAAAGCGGATGTCGTTCATGTGGTGACGGCGGTAGGGGGAGCGGCTTTTGTGGATATAGCGATACTCCCGTTCCACCGCCTTGCGGCGGGGGTCGAACAGCCGGAGGGGCCACCAGCCCCGCCAGGCGGGGGCGCCGTGTTCGAGGATGGCTTGATCGGGCCCCCAGCGCCACAGCGGGGTAAGGCTCTCCGCATCGAAACAGAGTACCGCTTCCACGGCGGAAGAGACCACCCAGAGGCGTTTGCCGTCGGTGGTCATGCCGTGCAGATCGGCCATCCAGGGGTGGGAGACGGCGTTCACCACCTGAAAAGTGGCGTAGTCGATCTCCACGATACAGTTCCACAGGGCCACGAAGAGGCGGTTGCCGATTTGGGTGAGACCGCCGAGCAGGGGGGCCTGGAAGGCGGTGTCATCCCGGAAGGAGGCGGACGGCAGACGCAACTGGCGCAGAATGGTCTTGTTCGACCAGTCGATTTCGGCAACGACGCCGTAGCTGTGATCGGGCAGTTCGTACCATTCCGGTTTGAAGGTGGCGAGAATCTTCATGGGGGGCGGCGGCTCCGACAGGTGTGGCGACTCGCTCGCCGGCGAGGCCCGTGATAGAGTGAAGCCCTGTTGGCGAACCACTCAACTCTAACATGACCCTGATCGGGAAGCCACGAGACAATGGGCGCATCCGGCAACGACCCCTCCCTGAAAGGCACGCATCTGGTACTCTTTTTCACCTGGGGCATGTCGTTGCGCCAATGGGAGGAGGGGGGCTCGCTGGAACGGGAAGTGGCCCTCTATCGGGCGTTGCAACCCCATTTGGGCGGCATCACCTTCGTGACCTACGGGGATGCGGGGGAAGAGGCGTTCCGCTCCCGGCTGGAGGGCATTGATATCGTCTGCAACCGCCATGGGCTTTCCATGGAACGCTATTGGCAGTGGCTGCGCTGGTTTCCGGCGCGTTGGAAACGGCGGGGCGCGGTATTCAAAAGCAATCAGATGCGGGGGGCCGATCGCATGCTGGCGCTGGGACGGCGTTTGGGTCGGCCGGTGGTGGCGCGTTGCGGTTTTCTCAATAGCGAATTCACCATTCGCCGCCACGGCGAAGCCTCCGCCGAAGCCCAGGCCGCTCTGGCGTTGGAACACACCGTTTTTCGGAACGCGGATCGGGTGGTGGTGACCACGGAAGCCATGCGGCAGGCCGCCATCGGGCAGTTTGGCGCCGAGGCGTGGCGGGTGCGGGTGATTCCCAATTATGTGACGACGGATCTGTTTTGTCCCCAAGGGGAGGAGGAGCCGGTTGCCAACCGGTTGGTATTCGTCGGTCGATTGAACGAACAGAAGAATCTGCCGGCGTTGCTGGAGGCGATAGAGGATCTGCCGGTGGAATTGTTGCTGGTGGGGGAAGGGGAGTTGCGGGAGACGCTGCAAGCCCGTCCGGGAGCGGAGAAGGTGCGTTTTTTGGGCAATCGGCCGCACGGTGAGCTGCCGGGGCTGATTCGATCGGGCGCGTTGTTCGTGATGCCGTCCCTTTACGAGGGACATCCCAAGGCGCTGCTGGAGGCCATGTCCTGCGGTGCGGCGGTTTTGGGTACGGAGGTGCCGGGGATTCGGGAGGTCATCCGGCACGGGGTGGATGGTTGGTTGTGTCCGCCGGATGCGGTCTCCCTGAGAGGGGCCATACGGGAACTGCTGGCGCGGGGGGAGCTGCGTCGCACGCTGGGGGAGCAGGCTCGGAAACGCATGCTGGAGACGGTATCCCTGCCGCGGGTGGTGGCGCAGGAGTGTGCGCTGTTGGCGGGATTGGCTGAAACCGGGAGAAAATCTTCCGGAGAGTGCTGAAGAAGGTGATGATCAGGACCGGAATGAGGGGAATGAGATAGTGATTCTCCATGGAAGTCAATACGGCATGCAAAATCCAGCTGTAACACCCGAGAGCCACGAAGAACAGGGCGGCTCTGTCGGTTTCCTGTCGATGTTTGGCGATATAAACCAGGAGAAACGGGAACAAAAAAGGGAAGAAGAGGGTACACACTCGGCGACTGAGCTGCACCAGCCCGTCGGAATCCATTTCAGGCAGTGTTCCCAGAGGTAGGAAAAGACCTTTCCAGAGGAACAGAGGAATCAGCATGATCTGCCTTTCCCAATGATCCAGAAGAGCGTTTTGCACGGTTTCGGCATAGCGGGAGAAGTCCGGTTTGCCCTGATCGTCGTACAGGCGTTGGCCGATTTCCCCGGTAAAACGGCTACCCCGCTGGTAAAATCCATCCGGATTTTTATAGTTTAATCTTTGCCATTCCTCGTCATTGAAAAAGCGTTTCATGATAGTTTCCTGCTGTCTTATGCGGTACGGAATAATATAAGATGGAATATAATATAACCAGGCTAGTTTATATTCATGTCGGGACATGGTGCCGTATTCAGCGCGCAAGGAGAGGACTTGCCAGGCCCGAACGGATCGGGATTGGCTGTCGGTAATCGAAAAATTGCGAACCTGCCAAGGGAGAACCAGAACCAGACAGGGCAGCAAAAACAGGGTGGTTTTCAGGAAACGGCGGGGGTGGGAGGAGAAGAAGAGTATGGGGATCAGCAACAACAAGCTGTAGAGAAAGATGGCTTTGGTCTGGATGAGGAGGCTGATGAAAAGGCCTGCAGCGAAGAAGGAGGGGAGATGAGCCGGAAATTTCCGGATGCGAAAAAGAAAAACAGAGGCCAGGAGAAGCCACAGGGAAGCCAGAGACTCCGAGGCGAGATTATGAAGAATATTAATATTAGGCAGGGATGAAAATGATATTATAAATAATGATAATGATATTAAAGAAACTACATGACTGCCGCTCACCTGGCGGGCAGAAATAAAGAGTGCCAAGGCCAGCAACCAGGCCACCAGAGCGTTGATTGATTTAAGGCGATCGTACAGAGTCTGACACGACTCCCCTTCGTTTTTTACCAGACAGGAACGAGTGACCTGCTCTTTTTCGAGGGTCAGGGAGAGGAGCGCAGCGACCAGAACGGGGAGCCCGGGCTCGCGGTAGGTGCGGGGATCGATCAACTCTCTGTTTTTAAACACATCCTGTTCGAAGGTAAAGGTCTGTTCGTGAAGGAGATGGTAGACATAATCGGCATACTGACGGCCATCCCCGCTGGTATGCCAGGGCGTTTTGTCCATTTGATACCGCAAAGACAGGCCAAACAGAAGGAGCAGTATTGTGGCGAAGAGCCAGGATCGTTGATCGATCCAACCCTGTTTTCGAGGAGTGGAGGAGGTTTGGAGATTCATGGTTTAAAAGGGTTGGTTTTGGGTTAATTGTTCGGCAGGCGACAGCCACGGCAGGTGGATGTGCCATGTCACGCCGATGACTATCCAGGCCAAGGTGAGCCATTGCAGCCATTTAAGGCGCAGATACCCCTGGCGCAAGCCCCATTGTACGGCCACGGCCGACAGGGCGACGGTGATGAACCAGAGATCGGAGGTCATGTAGGGCCGCAGGCGACCGGTGGCCAGTGCCTGGACAAAAGTGGTTCCGAGGGCAAGCAGCGCGAAGAGCGGAATGGTCCAATGAGCTTTTTGGCGGATGAGTACGACAATTCCCAGGCAGGCAAATGCCATCCAGATGGTATGATAGGTCAATAAGGCGACCAGAAAAGGCCACAAAGTCTCCCCTGTTTTTGTAATCAGGGCGGTCACCCCATCTTGAAGGAGCGGCTCTATCAGCATTTTACCATAATTTGCCTTATGGATACCTTCCGACCACCAGGGAATGTCTTCCACGAGAAGAAACAGGCGGTACCCGCCATAAACGATCACGTTTCCGGCGATTACCAGAACCATTTCAACAACACGGCCCCGCAGCAGCAGGATGGCCAGGATGGCCAGCAACACCACCGGGGTGGTCTTGGCCAGCATCAGAAAGCCTGTCAGCAGGGAAACCAGTGTCAGCAACAGCCATTTAGGTTGGCCGAGTTGTTCCCGGCGTGCCAGTTCCACCAGACACCCGGTCATGATGATAGGGTTGATGATTTGATAATCATATTGGTGAAAATGAGTATAAGATATAATTACCCACGGATGAAATAATAATATTATTGAAGCCCCCATCGCTACCGGCCACGATACAAGCAAAAGAAGCATTCTGTAAAAGAACCACAGACCGACCAGATAGAGAAAAAATTTGACGGTATAATGGGCCATGGCCATGGCCAGAATCAGCTTTTTCGGCGTTTTCAAGTGGCCCGGGGAGTTGTCTCCTACAGGAATCAAACGCAGTATCGCATAATAGATTTCTCCGATGATCTTCACGGGTACCAAAGCGGCTGGTCGTTCGATGCGAGTGGGCACGGCCCTGAAATAGTCCGGGAAATAGACAGCCGACCAGAAGTTGCCCCAGGCATCGGAGTCGTATTGCCACATGAGAACCTTGTCGGGGAACGGTCGAAAGTTGGGTGCCCGGTTCCCGTAAGGGTTCAACCAGGCCAGGTTGATCGAGAGAAGCGTCAGAAAGAGCAGGGAGACACTGAACAGAAGAAGGAATTTACGCCGAAGTTCCGGCGCGACGGCCGAGGTTTGCCAGGGCAAAGAGTCAATGCCCATGGGGAGCGGCGCCTTCATCGTCAACGGTGGTTGTTCCCGCAGCGCTGGGGACAGGGGCCATCGAGGCCTTGTCGGCGGAAGGCTCCACCCCGGGGGTGGCCAGCAGCAGGCGCAGTTCCTCCTTGAGAGGACGAAGGTTTTCCGCGGCTTTGTGTACTTTGGCCTGCAAGGCCTTTTTCTCTTGTGGGGAGAGATTGGCCAGATGGTCAATACCTTTTTGGATGCCCGTTATGGTCATCCCCATGATTTTTCCGGCAGCTTCCGGTGTGTACAGCATTAACAAACGGGTTGAATCCCGAATGGCGCTGCCGAGAAGAATGGCGAACAGAGCGGTCAGCAGCATCCAGGCTCCCAGGCGCTGCCAGGAGAGATACCGTGCCGGTTTTTCCCGTTGAGCAGCCTGCTTCGGAGGGAATACTCCCGCAGGGGGGGGGCGCAGGCCCAATTCGCGGTAATGGGCCAACTGCCGGCGGCATTCTTCCTGGAAGAGGCGCAACACCTCGTCGGCGGTTGCACCGGAAAGCAGAATATTCAGGTCGGGTTGATGCAGAAAAAACGAACCATTGCGTTCCAGAAGCGTGACGGGATAGGTTGGCGCCGGATCGGTTTCGGAGTGGGTCGACATGACGACTCCCTGGGAGGAGGGGGTGAGACGTGCCATTCATTGGCGGACGATTTGCAGACGATCAAATCCTGAATCCGGCGCAAGCCATTCGGGTCTGTTGATTCATCCCCTCTTCCTGCGGGAGAGGGACCGGGAACTCTCCGACCAGGAGGGACAGACCCGGAGATGGCGTGACTGTACCATGCTCCACCGATGAGATCCATACTTGACCATGGTGGCGATGACCGGTTTGGTTCCACCACATATGCCCCAAGGGTTGCAGACCAGGATGACCGATCAAGCCCAACCGCCGGTCACGCTTCTTTTGGCCGTATTCAACGGCGCCGACTTTCTCGACGCGGCGTTGCGGAGTGTGGCCGGGCAAACCTTCGGCGATTTCGAACTGCTGGTGGTGGACGACGGTTCCAGTGATGCCACCCCGCACCTGCTGCGGCAATGGCAACGCCGGGAACCGCGTCTGCGTTGCCTGACCAATCCCCGAAACCTCGGCCTGACCCGTTCCCTGAATCGGGGATTGGCGGAGGCGCGGGGCCGTTATCTGGCCCGGCTCGACGCGGACGACATCGCCTTTCCCGAACGGTTGCAAAAGCAGGTGGCCTTTCTGGAGGCGCATCCCGAGGTGGGTCTGCTGGGCAGCAACTGTCTTTTGCTTTCGACGGAGGGAACGCCGGGGAAACCGGGGGAGGTGGTTTCCGGGGATCTGGCCATCCGTTGGGAGATGTTATTCCAGAATCCTTTTTTCCATTCGGCGGTCATGTGGCGTCGCTCCCTGGGCCTCACTTACGACGAGAGCCTGCCCCGGGCGCAGGATTACGATCTGTGGGTACGCCTGCTGAGTCGGACCCGTGGGGCCAATCTGACGGAACCGCTGGTCGGCTGCCGCCGCCACGACAAGCGCATCAGCGTATCGCATCGCGATCAGCAGGAGGAGGTGGCGCTGGGTTTGGTGCAGCGTCAATACCGGAATCTGCTTCCCGGGGAGAGCCTCTCTCCGCAGGAGGCGAGTCAACTGCGTTCCCTGGCCTGTTTTGTTCCCCGTCGGCTCGGAGAAGCGGAGTGGGCCGCCATGGCCCGGTTGATCCGCCTGTTCCACGCCTTTGCCGCACGGTATGCCGGCGGGGCGGAGTTGTCGCAAGTGCGCCGCCGTCTGGCAAGGCGACTGCTGGGCATGGTCTCTCCGGGGGATATCGTCGCGTTGTGGCGTTCGGGCCGGCTGGGCCCGCTGCTCAACCTGGCGCCGGAGATGATTCCGCAACGCCTGCTGGATCCGTTGCGTCGTCGAGCAGCAAGGCATCGATGAAGAATTTGGCCGCCCAGTTGAGCAGTTCGTAGGGCCCGTATCCCCCGTCGAGGGGGTGGGATCCCTTGATGCCGCCGCGCAGGCCGGGATGCTCCGTCACGCAGTTCTGGGTGGTTTTGAGAAAGGTCAGCAGACGACGGGCGGCCTCGGTCCAGGAGGGATCGCCGCTCCGTTGTGCCAATCGCAGCCAGATTCCCGCCAGTTGAGCACTTCCGGTCAGGCAGCACCAGGAGACGGTCGGCTGCCAGGCCGGATTGAAACGTCCCGGCAGACGGCCATCCGGGGGCAGCCGTTCCCGCAGGTGGGTGGCGGGCAGGATGACGTATTGCCACCACGACGCCTCGTCGAGGGCCTCCGCCGCGCCGGCCAGCCCTTCCATGGCGTAGACGATGGTGTGCAGCAGCGGGGCTTGCGGATCCGACAGACAGTTGTCGGCAAACCAGCCGTTTTCCTGCTGGCGGGAGAGGGTGTGGTGCATGGCACGCCGCCCGGCCTGCAGGAAGGAGTCGTCGCCGCAACGTTGTCCCAGCAGGATCAGGGCCCAGCCGACACGGCTGTTGTAGGTGGTGGTGCGGCTGTTGGCGAAACGGGAGTTGCCCTGGCTCCAGGAGCCGTCTGCGGACTGGTTGGCCACGAGAAAGGCTCCGGCGCGGCGGGCCGCTTCCAGAAAAGCCTTTTCGCCACTCTCCCGGTGGGCGCGCAGCCAGCCCAGAATCACCTGGCCGGTGTTGAAAACCGCCGGGGTGGGCGGACGGCGATCCACCGTACCTCCCATGACGGCGCCGGAGGGCAGTTGCACCGCCATCTCCCAATGGGCCATCTCCAGGGCGCGACGCCCCAGGTCGGCATCGTTCAGGTAGCGGGCGCAGTCGAAAAAGGTGGGAATGATGTAGCCGGTGGTCTCCGGATAGGAGGGTTGCCAGCCCCGGGCGTCGAAGTGTTGGCTCCAGGTCAGGGAGTAGCCCCGGGCCACCCCGCGATCGGGGCTCGACTCCTGGGCCCGGATCAGCCAGTCGACCGCCTCCCGCACATGGAAGCGGTTGTCCCGCACCACGATTGCCGTGCCGTCCCGTTCCCGGAGACGTTCCCGACGGGCGGTCCGGGTGAAGAAGGGCAGGTTGCGATACCCCAGATAGAGGGTTTTGCCCAGGGGGTTGGACGGCACGCTCATGGTTTGCTGCCCCGGATGGCGATCTTTTCCAGCAGGTAGCGGAAGGGCGGCAGGGAGCCGATCCGGCGCTCCAGAGCGGCGCAGAAGCGGTAGTAGCCCTTCAGGAAGTTCGGGGCGTGGTTGCGCAGCACGGCATCGATGAAAAAGGGCTGGAAAAAGTATTTGTGATAACCGAAACCGACGCCGCGTCCACTCAGCCGCTGCAGTCCCGAACGGCCCATCCAGCGGGAGAGTTCGACCCAACTGTTGTAGCGGTCGTAATCCAGACCCCAGTCGTCGAAGGGGGACATGGAGCGGAAGAGCTTGCGAAAGGGCCAGTTGAATACCTTTCGCATGGGTGACATGCGTATATTTTTGTATATTGTCTTCAGGTTCCAGGTATTGTATACCTGGAGAATGAGATCTCCCTTGGGTCGCACCACCCTGGCCATTTCGCTGACGGCGCGCTCCTGTTCCACCAGATGTTGCAGCACCCGGCAACTGATGACGCTGCCGAAGGCGTCGTTACGGAAGGGCAGGTGTTCGAGTTCGCAACAGACGTGGAAGGCGCCCCGACCCTTGGCGCGGGCGATGCGCAACAGGTTGAGGGAGGCGTCGCAACCCACGGCGAGACTTTCCGGGCCGAGGCCGGCCATGAAGCGTCCGTTGCCGCAACCGGCGTCCAGCACCAGGTCGAGGTTGTCGGCGCGGCAAAGGGCGGTGATGCCGTAGAGTTCCGACTCATGATTGTAAACGCCGAAGGGATCGTCGCCGCCTTCCACCTTGCGGTCGTAAAGATCGGCCTTGGCGGTGGAGTCCCAATAACGGGTGAAACGGCTTTCCAGGTTTTCGGGGGTCATGCCGCGAATCAGGATGGGAATGTCGTCCACCACCGGGTAGCGGGTGTCGCACGTCGGGCAATCGAGGCTTTGCGGGGAGATGGAGAGCGCGCCGCGGCAGGAGGGGCAGCAGAGCAGGTCGTGAAAGGAGGTCACGGGAGTTCCTTGGCTGGAGGTGACTGAAAATGACGCAGGTCGGAAAATCCCCTTCTGGCCCGCCGTCTCTTTTTTTGTAAATGGCGTCTTACCGGAAAGCAAGCGGGATGCTAAACTGTACCGCGCCGCAAAGACCCGCATCGAAAGAGCCTGCATGAAGATATTGACCTTTTCCACCCTGTTTCCCAATCGGGAACAGCCCGCGCACGGGCTTTTCGTGGAAGAGCGGTTGCGTCATCTGCTGGCCGGTGGCCGGGTGGAGAGTCGGGTGGTGGCGCCGGTACCCTGGTTTCCCCTGGCTTCGGAACGGTTCGGTCGGTATGGCGCCTTCTGCCGGGTGCCCCGTTTCGAAGAGCGCCACGGTCTGCGCATCAGCCACCCCCGTTACCTGGTGATTCCCCGGATAGGCATGCACCTGACCCCCTGGACCCTGGCGGCGGCCTCCTGGGGAAGTGTGAGGCAGGTGCGTCGCGAAGGCCACGATTTTCAACTGATCGATGCCCACTATTTCTACCCGGACGGCGTTGCGGCGGCGCTTCTGGGCCAGAGGTTGGGCGTTCCGGTGGTCATCACCGCCCGGGGCACCGATGTCAACCTGATTCCTCGCGATCCGCTGCCACGCCGCCGTATCCTCTGGGCGGGCCGGCAGGCGGCGGCGGTCATCACGGTCTGCCAGGCCCTGCGGGAGGCGCTGATCGATCTGGGCATGGCTGCGGACAAGATCACGGTTCTGCGCAACGGGGTCGATCCGGACCACTTCCGCCCGATGGATCGGGTGATGTTGCGTCGCGAGCTGGGGTTGCACGGCACGGTGCTGCTTTCCGCCGGTCATCTGGTGGCGCGCAAGGGTCACGATCTGGTGATCGGGGCGCTGCCGTTTCTGCCGGAAGTTCATCTGGTCATCGTGGGGGAGGGGCCCGAAAGGGGAGCTTTGGAACAACTGGCCCTTCGCCTGGGTGTTGCGGATCGGGTGCGCTTCGCCGGCCTGCAACCGAGGGAACGCATGCCGCTCTGGTTCAACGGCGCGGATGCCCTGGTTCTGGCTTCCGATCGGGAAGGCTGGGCCAACGTGCTGCTGGAAGCCATGGCTTGCGGCACCCCGGTGCTGGCCACCCCCGTCTGGGGCACGCCGGAGGTGGTCAACAGCCCCGATGCGGGCTACCTTTGGCCCGAACGGAGCGTCGAAGCCCTGGTGGAGACCTGTCGGCGCTGGCTGGCCACCCCGACCGATCGGGCAGCCGTGCGGCGTCACGCCGAACACTTTTCCTGGCAGGCCACCACCCGGGGTCAGGAGACTCTGTTTCGCTCCATACTGGGTTACGACTGATGCGCATTCTGCACCTTTTCGACCACTCCCTGCCCCTGCAAAGCGGATACACCTTTCGCAGCGCCGCCATTCTGCGGGAACAGCGTCGTCTGGGATGGGAGGTGACGGCGCTGACCGGTCCCCGGCAGAACAGCGGCGACCGGCTCGAAGAGACGGTGGGGGAGTTCACCTTTCTGCGCACCCCCGCCCCCCGAACCGGCAACGACTGGCTCAAGCCCCTGCTGGATATCCGGGCCATGAAGCGCCGCCTGCGGGAGGTGATTCCGCTCTGCCGTCCGGATCTGATCCATGCCCACTCCCCGGCGCTGAACGGTGTGGCGGCTCTGGGGGCCGCGCAAGGCATTCCGGTGGTCTACGAGATCCGGGCCTTCTGGGAGGATGCGGCGGTCAGCCACGGCACCTGTCGGCAAGGGGATTTGCGCTATCGCCTGACCCGGGCCCTGGAGACCCATGTCTTGAGACGGGCCCAGGGCGTGGCGGTCATCTGTCAGGGGCTGAAAGAGGAGGTGCTTTCGCGGGGGGGGCTGGATGCGGAGCGTCTGGTGGTGATTCCCAACGGCGTCGATGTGGAGGCTTTTCCGCCACGGGCCATGCCGGATGCGGATCCTTCCCGTCGTGGCGCCACCCTGGGTTTCATCGGCTCCTTTTATGCCTACGAAGGGTTGGATACCCTGATCGCCGCCATGCCGGCGCTGTTGCGGGTTCTGCCCGACACCCGGCTCTTCCTGGTGGGGGGTGGTCCGGAAGAGGAGGCCCTGCGTCGTCAGGTTGCCGTGCTGGGTTTGCAGGAGTCGGTTATTCTTCCGGGACGGGTGGCGCATCAGGAGGTGGGTCGCTACTATGATCGGATCGAGATCTTCGTCTATCCCCGACAGGCCATTCGTCTCACCGAGCTGGTCACCCCGCTGAAACCCCTGGAGGCTATGGCCAGCGGCAAGCTGGTGGCGGCTTCGGATATTTCCGGTCACCGGGAATTGATCCGGCACGGTTCCACCGGGTGGCTGTTTCCGGCGGACGATGTCGCCGCGCTGGCGGATTGTCTGATCAGGCGGATCGCCGATCGGGCCTCCTGGCCGCAGATCTGTCGCCAGGCTCGGGATCAGGTGGTCCGGGAGCGAACCTGGCAGGTCAGCGTGGCCGGGTATGAGGCGTTGTATCAGCGGCTGTTTCGACTGCGGGATGGGAAGGCATGAGGGATATCATTCTGACCCTGTTCATTTTCGCCATGTTGCCGATCTGTTTCATGCGGCCACAGATCGGTTTGTTGATGTGGACCTGGATCAGCTACATGAATCCGCATCGACTGACCTGGAGCTTCGCCTATGAGTTCCGCTTCAACTATATTGTGGCTATTGCAACCATTTTGGGAATCTTTTTCGCCAAAGATATTGCGAAAAAGATTCCAATAACTAACGTTACCATTACCTGGTTGTTTTTCGTGTTTTGGATCTGTCTAACCACCTATTTTGCCTTGAGTGGCAAAGCGCTTTGGGAATGGCAGCGCACCATGAAGATCCAGGCCATGATTCTCGTCACCCTTCTGGTGATTCGGGATAGGAAATGGATCGAAGCCCTGGTCTGGGTGATTGCCCTTTCTTTGGGATTCTGGGGGGTCAAAGGAGGACTGTTCACCCTCCTGTATGGTGGCAGCTATCACGTTTACGGACCGGACGACAGCTTTTTCGGGGACAACAACACCATGGCCCTGGCCATCCTCATGGCCATGCCGCTCCTCTACTATGTCTACCTGAGGCTGGACAAACCGATCTATAAAATAGGCATGCTGGTGGTGATGTTCCTGAATTTGGTGACCATCATCGGCACCTACTCCCGAGGGGGGTTGGTAGGCTTGATGGTTATGGGGCTGTCGATGGTGTGGAAGACCAACCGGCGCTTTTCGATTCTTTTCATTCTGGCCATCGTTGCCCAGCTTGGCTTTGTTTTCATGCCGGAAAAATGGCAGGAACGCATGCTGGGCATCACCATGTTTTCACAGGAAGAGGTCGTTGCCGAGGACGCCTCGGTCAGCGGACGCATCAACTCCTGGCTTTTCGCACTGAACCTGGTGGCGGATCGACCCATCCTGGGTGCGGGTTTTTCGGCCTTCACCAAAGCCAACTTCGATCTCTATGCCCCGGTCAAAGAGGTACACGATGCCCACAGCATCTACTTCGAAGTTCTGGCGGAACAGGGAATTCCCGGGTTTACGCTTTTCATTCTGCTGTTTGTCCAGGCCTTCCTTCTGGGCCGAAGGATCCTCCGCATGGTGCGATCACGACCCGATCTCGTATGGGCCAAGGAACTGGCCTCGATGGTGCAAAATTCGTTGATCGGGTACGCCGTGGCGGGAGCGTTCCTCGGCATGGCTTATTTCGACGTTCCCTACCACATGACCTCCGTGATGGTTGTTCTGTATCTGGCGGTGAAAAAGGCTGTACAGACGGCTCCTCCGCCGGATGTGATTCCGAGCCGGTCGAAAAACGACCCGACGCCGTTTGTCTCCATCTTTGATCCTCCCCGAAAGCCGACGCCGGCTTCCGGAACGACAAAACCGCTTTCCGGAAGATGAAACCAACCATGGCGACCGAAACGGCGCGAACCGTGTTGATGGTGGCTTTTCATTTTCCGCCCGCCCGGGGACTGAGCGGCATTCAGCGTACCCTGAAGGCGGTGCGTTATCTGCCGGACTACCAGTGGCAACCGGTGGTGTTGAGCGCCCATCCGCGGGCCTACGGTTGTACCGGCACGGAACAGATGGGTGAAATTCCCGCCTCGGTTTCCGTTTCCCGAGCCTTTGCCCTGGACAGTGCCCGGCACCTCTCTTTCAAAGGCCGCTATCTGCGACTCACCGCGCTGCCGGACCGCTGGGCTTCCTGGTGGCTGGGTGCGGTGCCAACCGGTTTGGCCTTGATCCGTCGTCACCGGCCCAAGGTGATCTGGTCGTCCTATCCCATCGCCACCTCTCATCTGATTGCACTCACTCTGCACCGCCTGACCGGCATTCCCTGGGTGGCCGATTGCCGGGATGCCATGTGCATCGACACCTTTCCCGACGATCCCCTGACTCGAAAAGCCTTCGTGCGCCTGGAACGGGCCATGGTTCATCGTTGCGCCCGCCTGACCGTCACCACTCCGGGTATGTTGAACCTCTACCGCGAACGTTATCCCGAATTGCCCCGGGACCGGTTTTCCCTGCTCTACAATGGCTATGACGAGGAGGATTTCGAGAATCTGCCGACCGCCTCCCCTCGCGCCCCCCGATCACCTTTGGTGATGTTGCACAGCGGACAACTCTATCCCGGACTTCACGACCGGGATCCCTGCACCTTCATCGAGGTGTTGCATCGGCTGCATGTCCGCGGGGTCATCGGACCGGCCTCACTGGAGGTGATATTTCGCGCCACGGGAGAGGGGGGATATGTGCAGGATCTGATACGGCGCTACGAGGTCTCCTCCTTCGTGCGTGTGGAACCCCCGTTGCCTTATCGGCAGGCCTTGCAGGAAATGATGCAGGTGGACGCCTTGTTGTTGCTGCAGGGCAGCCATTTTGGACACTTGATCCCGGCCAAATTGTTCGAATACCTGAGGGTGGGCAAACCGCTCTTGCCTTTTGTCCCGCCACAGAGTGATTCGGCAGCCCTGCTTCGGCAGATGGATTTTGAAACGCCGACGGACATGCACGACGCTCCGGGCATGGAAAACGCCTTGTTGACCTTTCTGGAGCAGGTGAAAAACGGGACGGCCAGGCATGGGGAGGCTTCGACCTGGCAGCGTTTTTCCCGCCGGCAGCAGGTGGCTGAACTCGCGGCTTTGTTCAACGCGGTGACGAATGGTCCGTAGATGACCGGGTCGCCGTGCAAAAGACGCCGAAGGCCAAACGATGTCCGTTTGTCCTGCCAAGCAGCAGCTTGTCGAGGTATTTGAGCGGAAACAATGCGATGGACAAGATGAGGAAGACCGCGTTGGACAGGATTCTGGAAACCAGGGAGGGGCCTTCGAACCACAAAGCGAGGTAATAAGCCGTCAAGGTGATCCAGGCGACGGTTGGACCGATGTGGCACCCGCTCTTTTGCGAGGAAAATCCGTTTTGCTCCAGGAACAGCACCAAACCGGGGCGGGTGAAGCGGCGGCAATCGATGGGGTCGTCGTGGTATTGCTGCAAAAAAGGCACTTCGACATGCAGCAGTCCCCCCGGTTTCAAGACCCGGTGGAATTCCCGAATGGTGGTTTCGACATTTCGTACATGTTCCAGCAACCCGGTGGCGATGATCAGATCGATGGATGCCGAGGCGAACGGCAAGGTTTCGATGTCGGCCACCACACGGGTATTGGGGAAGGGTTGGAAGTCAACGCCGATCACCCGATTGTCGATGAGGCGTCCCCCGGCCCCCAGATCGAGGATGCGGGCCGATGACGGCTGGCGTCGGACCAGTTCGGCGACTTGCGGGGCCACCTGCCAGGTCAGGGATGGGATGAAGGCGCGAAAACCCGATTTGATCCAGGGCATGGAAGTATCCGTCAGAGTGTTTGTTGGGAATACCGCGCGAGTGGCTGCCGGTGATGGTTTTTCCGGATGGAAACCGACCTTCGGTGTGATAATAACCGGATACCGCCCGGTTTCTTTATACCCATTTATTGTATCTGTTCAGACATACGGGGGTTCGGGGGGGATTATCCCCCCCGACGGGTCCAGGGCAGCGCCCTGGGACTTTTCCTTTTGCTGTTGACGTTTCAACCCCATGGGGTCCAGGGGGCACCCCTGAGACTTTTCCTTTGCCGTTGACACGATCATGCCGCTCCGGGCAGGGGTCTGAATAGTTACCATTTATTTTTCTTATTGATTATTTATCTATATCTGTTACCATGAAGTGAGTTTTCTCCGCGCCTTCTTGTTTCAGGATGCGCCCGGAGTGCTCCACACCGCCCGAATTCCGGGACCATTATAGTGGAGTCGTTATGGCTTTCCACATTCCTGTTGCAATCTGACGCCATTTCGGTACTTTAATGGGCTCAGATCCGGAACGGGTGGGTCGAGTCCGGCAGGTTGCCTTGCCACGAAAGCTTTGGCAGAACGAGATGATCCGTATTTTCAAGCACTACATCGCCCGCTGGTCACTGCTGCTGTTGGCGATGGAAACGCTGATCTTCATCGCTTCCATCTACGGCGGGGTGGCCATCCGCTTTTTGGATCAGGCCCATCCCGACGAAATGCATTCCGGGGGCCTCTTCCCTCGGGCGCTCTTCTTTGCCGTGGTGATGATTCTGTCGATGACCGCCATGGGGCGCTACCAGCACCTGATGGAAAACGGTCAGGCGGGAGAGATCCTGGGCATTCTGCTCAGCTTCGTGGTTGGCATCGTGGCCATGAGCCTGTTGTTCTACGTGTTTCCCCACCTCTTCATCGGTCGTGGCGCCTTCGGTTATACCCTTCTGCTGGCCCTGATGGGGGTGATGCTCAATCGGGCCTTGTTCGTCAAATTCGTTCTGGACATGGACCTGCTGCGACGACGCATCCTGGTGGTGGGCGCGGGAGAGCAGGCCCGTTTTCTGGAAAACGCCCTTCAGCAGCAGTCCGTCAAGGAGCACCGTATCATCGGTTTCCTGCCCATTCCGGGTGAGCTGGAGTGGGTGTCGGCGGAGAAGGTGCTGCGTGGCTCCACGTTGAATGAAGTGGTCAAGACCCAGGGGGTGCATCTGGTGGTGCTGACGGATGTGGACATCCTGCCCCGGGAGCTGATGGAGCAGATGCTCGACTGCAAAATGCGGGGTGTGCGCACGGTCGACCTGTTGGGCTTTTTCGAACAGGCGGATCGGGTCATTCGCATGGATCTTCTCGACCCCCAATGGTGGATCTTCCATTCCGACGGTCTGGAGCGGAATTTGTTGCAGGAGCTGTCCAAAAAGTTCTTCGACGTGGTTGTCAGCCTGTTTCTGATCGGAATAACCTGGCCGTTGATGTTGCTGGCCGTCCTGGCCATCTGGGTGGATAGCGGTTTCAGGGGACCGGTTTTTTACACCCAGCAACGGGTTGGCTACGGCGGGCGGGTTTTCAAGGTGGTCAAGTTTCGCAGCATGCACACCGACGCCGAAGGGGCCGGTCCCCAATGGGCGCAGCGCAACGACCGGCGTATCACCCGGGTGGGACATGTTTTGCGGCAGACCCGGATCGATGAGCTGCCGCAGTTCTTCAATGTCCTGAAAGGGGAGATGAGCCTGGTGGGGCCGCGCCCGGAGCGTCCGGAATTCGTGGAGATTCTGGCCGGACGCATTCCCTATTATCGGGAGCGGTTACGGGTCAAACCGGGCATCACCGGCTGGGCTCAGATTTGTTACGGGTACGGGGCCTCGGTCGAGGATGCGGTGGAGAAGCTCTATTACGACCTCTACTACGTCAAGAACCAGGGTCTCTTTTTCGATCTGCTGGTCTTGATCCATTCCGTGGAGGTGGTTTTGTTCGGCAGGGGGGCCACCGGCCCGCGTCGCCTGGAATGATTCATCCCGGCCACGGCTCCTCGCTCCGGGCGGGAGGTATACTCCCAGGGTGGAAATGTCTATAATACCCTTTTTCTGAAGAAATCCCTGACCGTGCCAATCGTCTCGACGAGCCATCCGCTCAGCGGGAATACGGTGGTGACGGAAATGTTCGACCAGCGCGACTACCGGCATGCAGGAACTCAATTTTCGAGAAATCGCCTTTCAGGTTCTCACCCAGATGCGGGGTGTGGGACGTTACAAATGGCACATGGCTCTGATTGCCTGGAGCGTTTGCGTCATCAGCTGGACCGTGGTCTATTTCATGGAGGATGAGTATATCTCCCGGGCCCGGGTGCTGATCGAGGATCCCCAGGGAGAGTTGAAGCCCTACCTGAACATGACCACCCCGTTGGATGTCACCCAGGAGGCGCGGCGGCTGCTTTCCACCCTGCAGCAGCGGCAGACCCTGTTCCAGGTGGTCAAGGAGACCGATCTGGCGTTGATGGTGAAGCAACGCGCCGAAATCGAGGATGTTCTCGCCGATCTGCGCACCCGCGTCTCCCTCACCTCGTCCCGGGGCAATCCCAACCTCTACACCATCTCCTTCACCTATCACCAGCCCCGCATCACCCAACAAGTGGTGCAGACCCTGCTGAACATGCTGACCAAGGGAGAGATGGGCGGAACGCCCTCGGGTGGCGGGGATCGCACGGCACAGAAGTTTCTGGGCGAACAGATTCAGGGCTACGAAACCCGGGTGGCCGAAGCGGAAGCGCTGTTGCAGGACTTCAAGCGTCGCAACGCCGGCATCCTGCCCACGGGAGAGGGTACCGGCGGCTATTACGGGCGTCTCAATTCCATCACCAAACAGTTGGAAGATGGCACGTTGCGGGTGCGGGAACTGGAAGAGCGCCGCAACGTCATTCTGCGGCAATTGAAGGAAGCCCGACCGCCAGCCGCTGCGGAACGCCCTGCCAGCAAACCGGTGATTCCCGAACCGAGCGCCAATTCGGGGCTCGACCGGCAGATCGGCGAGTTGCAGGTGCAGATTCAGACCATGCTCGACAAGAGTTACATGCGTGGCGGTCGCAAGATGGCCCTCTATACCGAGGAGCATCCCGACATCATGGCTTTGCGGCGGCGCATTCAACATCTGGAGGAGCAGAAGCAGGTTTTTCGGCAGCAGATGGCCGTACCCATCGTGGAAGAGGCACAGTCGACCGAAAAGGATCGTGATCGGGAGCGGGATGCCGATCCCATCTATCGCCAGGTGAAAATGTCCCTGACCCAGGTGGATGCGGATCTGGCCTCCGCGAAAGCCCGCGTGGACGAATACCAGTCCATGCTGAACAACCTCCGCACCCAGGAAGAGGCGTTGCCCGCCGTCGAGGCGGAACTCATCCGCCTGGAACGCAACGTCAAAATCAATCGGGACAAACTGGTCTCCCTTTTGGGAACCCAGGGAGAGGCGCGTTTTTCGGGAGATGTGGCGGAAGGATTGAGCCGCAGGGTACGTTTTCGCATTCTGGAGACGCCTTCCCTGCCCACCTCGCCGATCAGTCCCAACCGTCCGCTGTTTCTCAGCGTCGCCATGATCGGCGGGATTCTGGCCGGGTTCGCCCTGGCCTTGTTCACCTCCATCATGCGTCCGGTGTTCGACAGCCCGGCCAGCCTGAAGAAGGCCTTGGGCCTGCCCGTTTTGGGCACGATTTCCATGGTGGAGGACAACTCCAGGGAATCGATGCTGGAGGGCAAGGTGGGTTTCACCCTGACCATGATCACCCTCTTCGGCTTATATATCGTATTGATGCTGCTCAACCTTTGACCGAGAGCATCTCTGCTGGAAGGTGGCAAAAGTGGATGATTTCGATGAGGATCTGGGGGAAACACGGCTGGCTGGGGGGCCGTCCATTCGCAAGAAGGTCGTTCTGGATTTTCAAGGTCTCAAGGCCAAGGGAATTCTGACCCCGGACGTGGGACGTTCTTCCGTCGCCGAAGAGTTTCGCATCATCAAACGGCCACTGCTGCTCAATGCCCTGGGACAGGGCGCCCGCAAGGTGGAAAACGCCAACCTGATCATGGTTACCAGCGCCTTTCCCAAGGAGGGCAAGACCTTCACCGCCATCAATCTGGCCATGAGCCTGGCCGCCGAAGTGGACAATACCGTGATCCTGGTCGACGGCGACGTGGCCAAACCCTCGGTGTCGCGGATTCTGGGCTTCAAGGCCAAGATGGGTCTGACCGACTACCTGATGGAACAGGTGGACCACTATCATGACATCCTCATTCGCACCAATATTCCCAAATTGATGTTGTTGCCTTCCGGCCGGCTGCATCACCACGCCACCGAACTGCTGGCCAGCGAGAACATGCGCCAGTTGTTGCACACCATGTCCCTGGGGGGACTGGGCAACGAACGCATCATCGTGGTCTTCGACTCTCCCCCGTTGCTGGTGACCACCGAGGCCCGGGAACTGGCCCGCAACATGGGTCAGATCGTCATGGTGGTGGAGGCGGAGCGCACCCCCCAGATGGCGGTTCGCGATGCCCTGGAACAACTGGGCAACCCCGAAATCGTCGGTTTGATTCTCAACAAGGTGCGTTACCAAGGCCGTGGCAGCTACTATTACGGCTACGGCGGCTACGGCGGCTACGGCGGCTACGGCGGCTACGGCGGCTACGGC
>JADGAQ010000058.1 GCA_015231925.1 Magnetococcales bacterium | reverse complement strand
GGATTGCAACGCGGCCAGGGACCAAAAGATGGTGAATGTCAACACGCCCTAATCCCCCTGTATTCCGGAACAGATGTCTCGATGAATGAAAAAGGGGGAAGGAGATGCCTCCTTCCCCCGATCGGTTGCACGGTGAAAAGCGGGTAATCAGGGCAGGTTTTGGGCCTGCTGCAGTGCGCCTTCAACTGTGGGGCGATTGGGATCATCCTTTTCCAAGGTGGAGAGAAGGTGCTGCCAATGAGCGATGGCGGTCTCCTTCCGGCCCGAGCGATATGCCAGACCGCCCAGGTACCAGAGGGCGTCCGGATGGTCCGGATCCTTGACCAGAAGCTGCTCCAGAAGGGCTGTTCCCCGAGAGACGTTGGCGGCGTTGTCGTCCCGAACCAGCAGTTCCGCCAGGGCGATTTGGGCATCCTCCTGGTCGGGCCATTGTTTCACGATCCGGGAGTAGACCTCGATGGCCTCATTGGTGCGTCCCATGACCATGTAAGAACGGCCCAGGCGCATCCAGCCTTCCGGATCGTCCGGATTGGCCCTCAGCCGCTCGGCCAGACGCTCCACCATGGCGGCAATCTGGGCCTTGTCGCCTTTGTGGGGGGAGGCCATGGCCGGAGCCACGGTACGCGGGGTGCCCAGAAGGAGGTAGAGACCGGAGACCGTCACCACCACAAAGAGCATCAGCGCGAGCCCCATCACCTTGTCCAGGCGCAGGGCCAGGGGGTTCTCCTCGGTCATCGTTGCGGCGTTACCGGCAGGCTCCCCCGAATCCAGCTCCGCCAGCAGAGCGGTCAACTCCTGTTCCAGCTCGATCCGTACCGCTCTGGCATCGCCTTCTTCCACCAGACCACGGGCGGCGTCCAGCTCCAGCTCCTTGAGCTGGCGCAGCAGGAGGGTTTTGCGATGGCTCAATTGAGCCTGTCGGTTCCCTTCCAGTCCCACCGGCAGGGGGGTATGACCCCGCCGGCTGAACAGGGGCCAGAACATCAGCGCCAGGGTGGCGGCCAGAATCAGGGGAAGAAACAGCAACCAGTTCATGGCCATCCTAAAATTCGTTGTCGGAGGAGGGGGCTTTTCCGCTCAGGCTCAACAGCTTTTCGTTGGCCCGGTTGACGCGGGCCACCAGCAGTTGAATCAGATGGTCCTTGATCTTTTCCCGGATATTCGGCCCCAGACGTTGTAAGGTGGCATCGTCGAGCTGCATGGCGATAACCCCGTCCTCGGCGGCAACGATGTGGGTGGAGCGGGGCTGACGGGAGAGAAAGCTCATCTCACCGAACACGTTGCCCGGTTGAAAGACGTGCAGTACGGTTTTGGGCTGCTCGGCCCGCACCGCAGCCGTGGTGCCGTTGACCAGGATCATGAAGGAGTTGCCGGCCTCTCCCTGTTTCATCAGGAGATCGCCCCGGCGGAAACGGGCGAACAGGTTGCTCAGTCCGGCCAGTTGCAACTTTTCGTTGGGCGTCAACACATCGAAAAAGGGGATGCGGTCGATGAGGCTTTTGACATCCATGACTCGACACCTCCGCTACGGGTTTTGTAGGGTACTTCAGCAGGGAAAATCTACCAGAGAACGGGCCTTCATACCAGCTTTGCCTTTTGGTCGAAAGGAACATCGATGCCGGAATTGCCGGAAGTGGAAACCGTCAGGCGGGGACTGTGGCCCTTGTTGCAGGGACGGCGCGTGGAGAGGGTCAGCGTGCGGCAAAGCCGTCTGCGCTGGCCGGTGGATGAAGCGGCTCTGGCCGCAGTGGCCGCCGGGGCGGCTTGCCTCGGTCTGACCCGTCGGGGCAAATACCTGTTGTGGCAACTCTCCTCCGGCTGGGTCATCTGCCATTTGGGCATGACCGGCTGTCTGCGGGTGGTCTCCCGGGACGAGGCCTGGGAGAAACATGCCCATCTGGCCTTTCTTCTGGATAACCAAGAGGAGCTTCGTTTCAGCGATACCCGCCGTTTCGGCGCGGTCATCGCCGTGAAGGGGAACCCCCTCGAACACCCGCTTCTGGCCGCTCTGGGGCCGGAGCCGTGGGATCCCCTGCTGACCCCCTCCCGGCTGGCTCAAGGGAGCCGGGGGCGGCGCGTGCCCGTGCATGCCTTTCTGCAGGATGCCAAGGTGGTGGCGGGCGTGGGAAACATCTACGCTTCGGAGATACTCTTCCGGGTCGGGCTTTCTCCCGTGCGGGAGGTCGGTGAAATCGCGGAGTGGGATGCGCTGCTGACGGCTCTGCGCCGGGTGTTGGAGGAGGCCGTTGCCCAGGGAGGTTCCACGGTCAGGGATTTCCGGAGCAGCGACGGGCGTCCCGGCTATTTTCAACAGTATCTGAACGTTTATGGACGCGAAGGCCTGCCGTGCCCGACCTGCCAAACTCCCGTGCAACGGGTGGCGGTGAGAGGGCGCTCCGCCTTTTGGTGTCCCCGCTGTCAGGGTTGATGGGGGCACAGCGCCGGGTGGGGTGATTCCCGGCGCAGCAACGCCGCCAGAGCGGGCATGGCTCTCGGGTCCACGAAGAGTCTGGCCCACTGCCGTCGGTTTTGTCCCAGAAAATGGATCAGCGGCGAAACCTCCTCCGCCGGTTTGACCTCTCCTCCGCAAAGGGCATAGATGGGGGCGTGTCCGTCGCTGGCATACTGCAGGTGGGCGTAAGGGGCCCGATCCACCCGGTCAAGGGTGGCCAGGAGCCGCAGGGGGGCCCGATGCTGAGGTTTTCCCGGCAGCGGGGCTTCCAGAAGGGTATCGGCCTGGCTGCGGCAAAAGGTGTCGAGGGCCTCCACCGCTTGCGCCTCCACGATGATGTCGGAGGGTACCCCCTGTTCGCACTGCCAGCGCATGCGCCGGTAGAGCGGCTGACGATGGCGCAGCAGCCCGCTTTTCCAGATCAGTTCCGCCATGGCGGGGGCGGCCGTCTCCGGATCGAGCCCGGCCCAATAGCCCGTGGCGTATTCCACCACGGCATCATCCAGCGCCAGGAACGCGGGGATGTCCGGGTTCTCCAGGTAGCGTTCCAGGGCCGGAGGTGTGCCGGTGGGCCAGTGGCCCAGCTCCTCCCGGACCCGGCCGACAGCCTTGAACAGGTGCAAAATGAGGCATTCGAAGGCGCGTACCGTTTTGTGGTCGTAGACCTGTCGGTACATGTTATCTCGGGCGGCGATGTAGCTTTCCAGGGCGGCGGGGCCCCGGTCGATATCGACGCAAAGCCGTTTTTCCCCGGCGATTTCGCCCACCTTCAGACTGTGCAACAGCCACTCCAGATCGAAGAGACCATAGCCGACCCCGGTGAAGTGGGCATCCCGCAACAGGTAATCGAGCCGGTCGGCGTCCAGTTGGGAGGCGATGATCTGGCGTCCCACGCCTTCGCCGCCCCGGGGGGGGCGAAGTCCCCAGACGCCCGCCATGGTGTCGCGCAGCCGGTCGGGATCCAGAGCCGATTCCGGGGGTAAATCGCGCAGTCGTGCCCCGAGGGCGGTCTCTCCGCTCAACAGGCTCCAGCCCCAGTTTTCATGGCGGGGAGCGTCGGGCAGGACGTGTTCGAAGGTGTGGGAGTAGGGACCGTGGCCAACATCGTGCAGCAGGGCGCAACACTTCACCGCCACCACCTCCAGGGGGGTGAAGAGGGCCGGATCCTGGTGCAGCAGCAGTCCCAGGATGCGCCGCGCCAGATGCATCACCCCCAGGGAATGGGAAAATCGCGAATGTTCGGCAGCGGGATAGATGCGATTGGCCGGCCCGAGTTGCCGGATGCGGCGCAGACGCTGCATTTCCGGGGAGTCGATCAGGGCCAGCAGCAGGCTGTCGCCGAAACTCTCCGGTTCGTCGGGATGGCCGAGAGGGGAGCGGTCCAGGGCGATCAACTGGTGAATCGGATCACGAAAGACCTTTGGACCCCGTGATTCAGTCATCGTCAGGAGTGCCCGCTTCCCCGAGAAGACTCCAGGCCCGGCGATAGCGCAACAGTCGCTGGAAATCGGCATCGGTGGGGTTGTCGATGCGGCGCAGATCCATATTATCTTCCAGATCGGCCCGTTTGACCCGCCGTGCCAGGGGGTTGGCCCCGGCGCGCACAAGATACTCCTCATAGGCCTCTCCGTACCGGTGGGTCAGGGCGTCGACGGCATCCACGATGGTTTTGGAGCAGCCGAGCCGGCGCAGGTCTTCGAAAGAGGTTTCCGAATCCTCCACCACGTCGTGAAGCACGGCGACGATGCGTTCCTCTTCCGTTTCCATGCGCAGCATCATGCGCAACGGATGCAGCAGATAAGGCGCACCCGCCTTGTCGGTTTGCCCCTGGTGGGCGTCAAGGGCCAGTCGGATGGCTTTTTCGAGCAGTGTCGGCATGGCGATACGCTATGATGGCTGAGAGGAATGACCAGGCACAGGCTACCATCGAAAGAAGGGGGGTGCGAGGGGTGATGCCGGGATTGTCAACGCACCGTTACCAGCTTTTGCGGGTCTCTCAATTCTCGTCGGGCTGATGCAGTCCCATCTCCTTCATCCGTCGCCACAAGGTGCTGCGACTGATGCCCAGTCTTTGGGCGGTAAGCTGAACCTGCCATCGGGAAAGGGCCAGAGCCTGGAGTATAGCCTCCCGATCGGGCCTTTTCTCTGCGAGGCAACCATCCTTTACGGAAGGTTCCGATGCCGCATTTGCGGGAATCCGCGGTGGTTGCGCGGACTGAACGTCGGCGCGGAACTCGGAGGGCAGATTGGACCAGACCAGAATCGATTGCTGGGCCAGGACCATGGCGTGTTCCAGGATATGTTCCAACTCCCGCACGTTGCCCGGCCAGGAGTACTCCATAAAGGCCGCCAGCACCTCTTCACTGACGCCTTTGATCGAACGCTTCAGGCGTGCGTTGAATTTGGTCAGGAAATGGTCGATCAGTTGCGGCAGATCGGTTTTATGGTCCCGTAGCGGCGGCAGCCGCATTTCCACCACCTTCAGGCGGTAGTAAAGATCCTCGCGAAAGTGTCCCTCCCGGACCGCCTCCCGCAAATGGCGATGGGTGGCGGTGATCACCCGGACATCGATGCGGACGGGATTGTTGTCGCCAAGCGGCTCGAAGACCTGCTCCTGCAGAACCCGCAGCAGTTTCACCTGCATTTCCAGTGAGAGGTCGCCGATCTCGTCCAGGAAGATGGTGCCGCCGTCGGCCAGTTTGAATCGGCCGATTTTATGGCGTACCGCATTGGTGAAGGCGCCGCGGGTGTGGCCGAAGAGTTCGCTTTCCAGTAATCCGGAAGGCAGCGCGGCGCAGTTGACCGCCACGAAGGGGTGGTGTCGGCGGGAGCTGGTATTGTGCAGGGCTCTGGCCACGAGTTCTTTCCCGGTGCCGGTCTCCCCGGTGATGAGTACCGTCGAGTCCACGTCCGCCAGTCGTTCGATGAGTTCGTAGACCTCCTGCATGGGCCGGCTGGACCCGACCAGTCCGTTCCAGCCCTGTCGGGAGTGGGTTCCCACGTCCAACAGGGCCAGGCGGCTTTCGTCGCGCACCACCAGAATCACACCGGGGCTGTTTTGCACCGGGTCGTGGAACAGGGAGGCCGTGCAACTCAGAATCTTGCGAACCCCTTCTTCGTTCAGGGTGAGTACGGACATGGCGCGGTTTCCGTTGCTTTCCGCGCGGGCTTGCATCAGCAGGGGCTCGACTTCGGCGAACAGCCAGGGGGCCTGCTCCGGAAGCGATTTCCCGGAGCAGGGGGAGAGACCCAGGAGCTGAAAGGCGGTGTCGTTGCCTTGAATAATGCGCCAGTTCTCATCCAGGGCCACGATGGCATCGTCGACGCTACGAAATACCGCTTCCAGGCGATTTCGCATCATTTCCTGATTTTCCCGGATGCGTTTGTGCTCCATGGCGAGGGCGACGACATGTTCGAGGTGGGGTGGCATGACGGGTTTGATCAGAAAGTCGAAAGCCCCTTCCCGAAGGGCGGCGCAGACCGTATCCACTTCCGGGTACCCGGTGAGAATAATGGACAGGGTTTGGGGGTGATGTTTCTGAATCGCGCTCAATACCTGGAGACCGGATCCGTCGGGGAGACAGATGTCGAGGATTACAAGATCAAAGATTTTCTGTTGCAGGGTTTCAAGGCCATCCTGAACCGAGCGTGCAATCGTTGGTGAATAATTGGCCATAGAAAGGAAAAATGATAGGGAATCAAGAAATATAGGATCATCGTCGATAATCAAAATGGAATTGTCCACGATGCCCCCTTGTTGCAGTGCCAGTGAAACAGACCGTTTCACGCTACCATATGTTTCACCAGTTTGCCTATATAAATAGTATGCAGAGAAAATCTTGATACAACTGAGAAGCGATATGGTTCGTGGGCAGCGTTTCCGTCAGGTCTCGCAACTTATAAATTATTGAAAATTTTCTGATTTAGTATATAAAATAATATACAAAAAGTGTCTTTATAATCAACTGGTTAAGCCTGTCTGGCGGTGTATTTGCATGATTTCATTGTTGAAATTTATAAAGAATTGTCCGCCCGGGTCGGCGGTGGCGTAACATAAAATGCCCTGAATTTGCGAAATGGCATAAGGGTTGCGATGAGGATGCGTTATGTAAAGTTGGCTGGTCTGGGTGGCCAATCGTGGGGGCGAGGGATGGGGAGGGTGGTTTCGGGAGTGGACAAGGCCGCTTTCCGGGGGTGGGACCGGGTTGTTGCCGGTGTCAGCCGTCCGGTCGTCACGGGGAAACAGCAGCAAGGGAATACTCGGGAGGGTGTCATGTCGCGCATACTGGTTGTGAATGAAAACCCGGATGTTCTGACCCGCATATGCGGCGTACTTCAAGACCATGGCCATGAGACGATCGTGGCGAATTCGGCAAGGGAGGCCCATTTCCTCTCGATTTTGTGGCATCCCGTGGATTGTATCGTTGGGGGAATGATGACTACCAAAAACAATGAGATCGAATTTGTCATGGAGGGTATTTCGGGTGTCCTGGAAGATCACATCGGGATAAATGATAGTTTGGCAATCCTCAGGAGAAATCCGCCTTGATGTCAAGTCGGTCGAAGTTTGTTCCAAGGCTCGCTGATAACCGCTCATAGGGGTGTGATCGAGACTGTTGTGGGCGGGCAATGAAGGCACAAAATGGAGGCGCAAGGTGGACAGAGAAAATAAGATTCTTGTGGTGGACCCCAACCAGGAGATGCTGCATCTTTACGAGCAGAATCTCAATGAGATCGGCTATGAGGTGGTTCCCTCTAGGAGCGGGTCCGATGCCTTGGCCATGTTCGAAGTGCGTCGACCGGAGCTGGTGATTCTGGATGCCTGTTTGTCGACATCGGATGGCCTGTCAACCTGTGCGGCGTTGCGGCAACGAGCGGATGAGAAGGAGCTGTCGATTCTCGTGGTGACTCCCCAGGAGGATAATACGTCGGTGATTCAGGCCTTTGCCGCCGGTGCGGACGATTTCATCACCAAGCCGGTTCATTGGGGGGTGTTGTTCCAACGCATGCGCCACCTGCTTCGCGGGGTGCGGGCTCACCGGCAGGAGCTGCAAAACCAGGTAGCACCCTTTTGCGAAGAAACCGCCCGGCACTCCCTCGTGGAACGCATCCTGGCTCAGGAACCGTGGATTGATATCTGGGCGGACTGTGCTTTTCGCTTGCAACCCTGGATATACAACTCACAGTTCATGAAGTTCTGAGGAAGAAGGCGAACCGCAATGGCTCAAAAGTCAACTGAAAATCGAAAGAGGTGGGGTGGTTTCCATTGAGGGCCATGCCGCCAGGGACGTTCCGGTCTCGGCAGCCATCATTTGCTGGAGCGTTTCCTTGGCGGCCTTTGCTCGGTTATTTCGTTTCGTGTTGGTGAACGCAGATGTTACGGTAGGGATTTAATCCAGAGTAAAATTATAGCAATAGGCTTGCCGCTATAATGTAAAATAATTAGTATTATTGTGTGGCATCTGTATACTTAGACGTTTTAGGCGGTGACAGGACGGTTGTTTGAAATATAGCGTGTTTCAGATAGACGAAACCCCGGTGGAAGGTACTCTAAAGAACCCGGAAAGCCTGCCACCAGCGCCTCCTCCATGTGGGACCAGACCTCGCGGGAAATCCTGTTCGATTATGATCATCGATCGATCGGGCAAGATGACCCCTGGATTCTTTTTGGCCTCAAGGGATGTCTGCAGACCGGCAACAGCTATCTGATGACAGGCGCCCGACCGGGCGGGGAGTCTTGGTCTGACCTCGGTGTACCTCGCCGGGCAATGGCCCCGGCTGATCCGGTTTATCGAAAATGGTCGCCTGGAGATCGACAACAACGGGGCGGAATACACCTTCAGTCCCTTCGGGCTGCCCCGCAAGAACGGGCTGTTGAGTCATTCGTTTCAGGGGGCCAAGTCGTCCGCCAGCCTGTACTATCTGATCGAACCCGCCACATCCAGCGGTCTGAAACCCTACGCCTTCCTATGCCACGTCTTCAAACACATCCAAGCTGCCCGAGTTGACGTCGACTTCGATGTTCTCCTGTCTTGGAATGTAACCCGGACATGTCCCCGAATGGCAAGCCCGCAGGGGGGTGGAGTATTTTGAACAATTGCAGAACATATTCACAATTTCAATAGGATAGTCAAGACCTGAAAGGTCTGGCTCTGAGATCAAAATAACAACTTGCAACGGAATAAATAAATATGTAGGCTTTACCGTGAGAAGCAGAGTCTCTAATATAATGAAATTGTCTTAATAAATTGATTATAAAAATTATCATGTAAATTTAGGTCAAAATATTTCGGTCAAATTTTGTAGGTTAGCTGGACGCTGACCTGGGATTGGTTTCATTCGGGGCAAAGGTTTTGGGTTTGTTACAGCTCCTCGGGATTATCGGAAATGGTTAAGTAATATGGCCAATACCTCGATTGAAGTGGACAAGTCCGCATCTGACCCTATGAAAGGGTCAATGGGGAAAATATGATCTATATTTTATGGAGTTTGCGTGACGAGTTTTCATATCAGGCAAATAATATGATCAAAGATGGTTATGCATACGCAAATAAGTCACAGTATCGATTAAACCCTAGACAGTTGACCAGTATTGGGTTTTGCGTAAATAATGAGAAAAGGAAAGTGAATCGAGGTTGGATAGTGTAATGCGCAATATGTATTTTATAGATTATTAATTGAAATTACATATGATATCCTAAAAAAAAGGGGGGGGATGATGTGGCAAGTGATGAGATTGATAATTCAAAAGTGTAAACAAGTATCTAAATCTAGAGATTTATTAATATTTATCGGCCTTGTTGCGGCTTTTCTATTTGTATTGGGTTCGTTGTCTAACAGTAAACTAATAATAAAATTATGGAGTATTGATTACTATAAAGAAGGTGGCGGCGCGTTTGTTGTGATTGTCTTTGCAATATTTGTACTTACAGTAATTGTATTATATTTAGTTAAAGCTCGCCAAAAAGAAAACATACAGAATGAAGACTTCCAAGGTAGAGAACCAGACAGGCAAGTAGTGTTTGATATAACGAGAGAAACCAAAGCCCAATTGGTGTCCGCCCTGGTTAGGAATGTTGATCAGGGAATGTTAGGCCGGGGATGTATCAAATTGGCGCTAAGTAATTTTGAGCTCGACCTATACGGTGCCACTTTTTTGTGCGATGCGATCGGAGATGCCAGTGATGAACTGTGTAGAATGTATAACATTAAAATTCCGGATGATCCCGAATCATTTGATAAAGAAAAATCTGTAATAATATGTCTAAATACAACAATTGAGTCGATTATGGTGAATTTTCGTGGGGGGAAGAGAACGCGGATCGGGTTGTTCGAAGTGACTGGGTTTCTTCAGCAGAATGGATGTGGAGGGGACAATGCATGCAGAATTGAAAAGGTACGTCAAGGGACTTATAGAAAACAACAACAGAGGAATTGAAAATAAGAGTATTACAATTGAGGCGTCGCTACCCTGTTATATTAACAGGGAATTGGACGTTCCAATGAATGATTTTGTATGTAGCAGTCCTCCGTTCATGGTGTCGTTTCGGGCGTTACTGAGAAATCAGTATGTTAGTATGTTAAGGGTGCCGCGCAAGATCGAGTTTGAAATGGTTGTTCAGGTTAAAGAGGGAATCCTCGATTGCATTTATCCAAATTCGGACGTCACGGTTTTTGTCATTGGTGACGGGGTTTCCGATAAACGACTCACCTATAACATGCACCGCCTGTTCGTCACCATGGGAGAACGTTATCGACGATATCGGGTCTACGGGTTCATTTGTAGTCCGAAAATGATAGGACAATCATTTGAGGGAAAGACTATAACATCCGGTTGGAATGTGTCTTATAATAATGAAGAGCTGTTTTATCATGCTGTAAGCTGGGATGAGTTAGTTGAGGTCGAGAACCGGATTGCACAAATACACCAGGAAGATCCTGATCGCCGTTTCATGTTTCTTATCGATATTGATGGAACCTATCTGGCTCCCCTGGCTGATTTCGACGCGGTCATCAAACCGGCCAGAGAGGAGGCTATGTTTCGGTTTTGCGGCGAATGGTTTGATGCGCCGTTCTTTGATGGGAGTGATGAACATAAGCAGAAAATGAGGGAATCTTACCAGCAAGCATCGGGCAGTGCCTTCTGCAGCCAGTTTGGAGGTGACGAGGATGTTAATATGCTGGTGGCTATAGGTCTTTACAGCGGGCTGATCGATGTGGATGATCCCTTTCTCTCTGGAATTAGCCACGTTGGAATGACATGTCCAACCGATTATCTGAACTATATGCTTGCCCAGATAGAGAATGACCGAAAGAAGCGGATCCAATTTTCAAGGTTGGCCTCGTTATATGCTCAATGCGCAAAGGCGATTCATCTAGGCTCCCCTACATCCTTTGAAGCCTTTCGAGTCAAGGAAGAAGAAGTGTTGCGGAAGCTTGGCATCGAGCAGCGCCTCAAGCTCAATTTGCGCATCGCCCGGTTGATTCGGGATATGGCGGAACGAAATGAAGTTGTCTCCATTGGGTTGTCAGACAGGCCAAATGCGTCCATGGGGGTCAGGTGTTGGCCAGAACGCAACCGTGGGTTCGTCACGGAGCCGCATCCCACCAGCCTTGTGCGCACCCCCTTGAAAATGGAGTGAATAACTATGCCGAACCGGATTGTCAGTTCTGTCGAGCCCAATCCCAATTTCCTGCATATCGAACTCCATTCCCCTGCCTCGGTAGCCAATTTAGGGTCTGGCTACGACTGTCTGGCCATGGCCGTGGATCTCTGGAACCATTTCAGTATATGGATTTCCTATGAAGAAAAAGAGCGGAGAGGTCGTGAGCCTTTTGTGGAAATCAATATTGATGATATGGGATATACAGGGAATCGCGGAGGGGAAGGCGGTATTGGTCTAAAAAATAATAATAAATTCATTCGAGCCTTTGGAGGAACCGTTGACTACTATTCTAAGCATGATCAAAGGAGTAGGCTGAGTCCAAATTTTTCCAGATTTATTGCTGCTGATCTTGTGCATCAAATTCGATTGTCTCAAATTAATCATATCCCTGATATTCGTGGACTTGGTTCAAGTTCCTCGGCAGCTGTCGCAGGAACCGTAGCGGCCATTCTTTATCTTAAGAATTTTTTTGAACTCGATATTGAACTTGACAAACCGGATTTTTTCGACCAACCCTCGGATGACTTGGATCTTATTGCTAGTTTAGCTACAGTAGAGGATCATTGCCCTGATAATATCTGCGCCTGTTTGGCAGGTGGATTAACTCGTGCATTTTTTCAAGATGTAAGTTCCTTTTCCGATATTCGTCATACCGTCAGGATGTTTAAGACAGGGTTGACAGACGATCGACTGCGTTTGGTGGTTCTTGTTCCGAATGCAATACTTAGAACCGATGTGGCAAAGAAAGTTCTTGCAGAGGTTCCCGATATAGAAAGGCAGGACGCTGTATTTAATTTATCTCGTGCAGCATGCTTGCCAGAGATTTTTAGATTTCGACGTTATCAGTTACTAGCAGAAGCTACGAAAGACAGGTTGCATCAGAATCTTCGAATGTTGCGTTGCTATCGCCTGAATCCTGATCTTGAATCTTCGTTTATTGATCTTCGGGAGGTGCATAAATCAGTTCTTAAAGCAGGAGCTTTGGGGGTGGCAATCAGTGGGGCTGGTTCCAGTCAGGTTGCCTTTTGTTTAGAAAATAAAGTAGAGGATGTTCGACGTGCATTTTTTGAGAGTTTTGTTAGAGAGGTTGGGGTAGCGTCGAACAAAATTCAGCAATCCTTTCCTGAATTGACATGGACTGTCGAGAGTCTTCGAATATTAAAACCAATTAATAATGGTATCTCCTTCAAAGTTACAGGAGGCTATAAAAAATAATAATTATTCTATATATTTTGTATAATCTGTCTGATCGAGCACCTAACCGCACGATGAGGAATGTCATGTATTACACGAAAAGATCTCAAAGACTTGCTGACTACAGACAGCAGATTCTCTCAAACCTCGGCAGGAACAGCCTCGACATTCAGGATCCTGCCTATCGAATTTCCCTTGCCGATCTGATTCCCGGAATTGCTTTCCGGGAAATATGGCCCTACGCCCCCCTGTTTTGGACTCCCCTTGCCAGTTATCAGCGCGACCCCGTTGTCGGGGAGAATCATATCCCTCGGAAAACAGATCATCGCACTGCCAGGTGGCTTCGCCGTTCCCTTGCTGGGTATTACGATACCAATCAGGAACACCCGAACGATATTTTCATTGTCTATGTTGGTGATGGTTCGTCCGATTTAGCGCTGGCCCGAAACCTTTGTAGGATGTCAATCAGTCCAGAGGCGCGTAGCGATCAACGAGAGGGCTTCCGAGTAGGGGTTAAGATGTTCTTGTTCGACTCAGCAGGCAAAATTCCTTCCGAGGAAGTTCCAGAATCCGATTACGCACTTGAAACTTTCTCCTCCTGGGCCGTTTTGGAAAAAGCTTGCCTTGAGACCCTGAAGAACCTGGGAACCGTTTCCGATAATTTTTTGATTCTTGATATCGACCGGACGGTTCTGCTCCCCCGAGTTCTCAGTGATCGATTTTTTGTTACTGTTGGGGAAAGTGCTTTTCTAGAATATGTCGGTGGATTTTTGCTTGGCGGTAAGGATTCCCTGCGGTTCGAAATTCAGAATGCCTTCCAGGTAGCCAAACGCTTTCCTCCATACATAGATGAAAACAGTAGCTTTTGGAACGACGAGGACACCAGGGCTGTTGCCGGTTTACTTCATGTATCCCGGTTGATGGACTGCGAGGCTTTGGATCTTACAGACCTTAAGGCGTGGATCGTAGAAGTTCTGAAACGCTTCCCAGGAAAACTTGATCAGAAGGTATGGAACGCTGGTCTGTTGCAAAGGCATCTTGAGGATATCCAGACTTCGTTGGAATATCTCGATTGCTCCTTTGCTCACCTTTTTCGGAAAGCTGAGGAACGGGCGATGTTCGTCTTGGACGAGCGTGATCAATGTCGTTTGAATGGGCATATGGTTCGTTTGGTCAAGTACGCTGTTTCCAATGGCATCAGTCCCGTGGCCTATTCTGACCGCCCAGGGGCATCTGTCGGGCTTGATCTGCGTTCTTTCTTCCGTTCGCGTCCTTCTTCCCTTAATAAGGCGTTGATCGAAAAGGCCTTACCTCTTATTTTCGAGAGCTAATGGCTGAGTGCATGTATATGCGCAATCAGATGTGCAAATCAACTTAAAGTTATCATTAAGTATTATTGTGAATCGGAGGTTTGGTAAACGGCATAGTCTGAGGCTAGTGTCTCATTATGCAAGTTAATCTTTTGTTTTCGTTTTCGTCAAACGAAGAGCTTGTTGATGTGGCTGTAGTCAAAGTGGAACGTTTCAATCTTGAATTCCGTATTGGCATGCTTTCCCTACACCACCGCCAACATCCGATCCAAGGCCAAACGGGCCTCCGTGGCGACCATTTCCGGTACCCGGATCGGATTGACGGCGTGGTTCTGTTCCAGGTTCTCCAGTGCCCACAGCAGGTGTTGGGCATCGATGCGAAACATGGTGGAACACATGCAAATGGTCGGGCAAAGGAAATGGATCTCCTTGTCCGGCATCTCGTGTTTCAGGCGATCCACCAGATTGAGTTCCGTACCGATGGCCCACTTGCTGCCGGGTAGGGAGTTTCTCACCGTGGTTTGGATATGCTCCGTCGAGCCCAGAGAATCGGCCATGCGACAGACGTCGAAGCTGCATTCGGGGTGAACGATCACCTGAATGCCGGGAATCCGCTCCCGAAAGAGTGATACGTGCGCCGGCTGAAACATCTGATGCACGCTGCAGTAGCCGTTCCACAGGATCACCCGCGCCTGCCGCATCCGTTCCTCGCTCAAGCCGCCGTCCGGCAAAGCCGGATCCCATACCGCCATCTCTTCCAGGGGAATTCCCAACCGGAAGGCGCTGATGCGGCCCAAATGCTGATCCGGGAAGAAGAGGGTCTTGGGACGCTGCTTGAAACTCCATTCCAGAATCGACATGGCGTTGGAAGAGGTGCACACTATCCCGCCGTGGCGGCCGCAGAAGGCCTTGAGATCCGCCGTGGAATTGACGTATGTGATGGGGGTGAACTCGCGCTCCACATCCATGACCTGGCCGAGACGCCTCCAGGCGCTCTCCACCGCCGGAAGATCGGCCATGTCGGCCATGGAACAGCCCGCCGCCAGATCCGGTAGTATGGCCGTCTGATTGGGGGCGCTGAGAATATCCGCCACCTCCGCCATGAAGTGAACCCCGCAAAAGACGATGTAGGGCACCTCCGGACGTCTGGAGGCCAGGCGGGCCAGCTTCAGGGAGTCGCCCGTCAGATCGGCGAAACGGTAAACCTCCTCCCGCTGGTAGTGGTGCCCCAGAATCAGGCACTTGTCCCCCAGGCGGGCGCGAACCGCACGGATGCGCGCATCCAGTTCGGCGTCGGAGAGTTGATAGAAGGGTTCCAGTGCGACAGGCGGCTCTTCGAACATGATACGATCAATCGTTTGAGTGATGGGTTCCATGCCTGAAAATCAGTTTAACACCGCCTCCGCAGCCTTGAAAGAGCGACTGCGCCGGGCGGTTCTCGATGCCGGGTTCTCCGCAGCGGGTTTTGCCCGTCTCGGTCCCCCGAACCATGCGGCCTGCCTCGAAACCTGGCTTCAGGCCGGCTATCACGGGAAGATGGCCTGGATGGCGAGGGATCCGGCGGGTCGTATGGATCCGCAACGGCTCTTTCCCCAAGCCCGCACCCTTCTGGTGGCGGCAGCTCGTTTCGAAAGCCGCTTCGCTCCGACGCTACCCGATCAGGGTGCCTTCGCCGCTTATGCCCTGCGTCCCGACTACCATAAAATCCTGAAGCAACGACTGCAAACCGTGGCTGCGGAGATTTTGGGCCGGGAGCCGGCGGTGCGCATCTTCGTAGACGGTGGGCCTCTGCTCGAAAAACCCCTGGGAGTGGTTGCCGGTCTGGGCTGGCAGGGCCACCACTCCCTGCTGGTCTCCCGACGCCTGGGTTGTGCCTTCCTGCTGGCGGAGATGCTGCTGCCCGTCGAACTGCCGGAGGATCATCCCGATTCCGACCATTGCGGCACCTGCCGTCGCTGCCTGGAGAGTTGCCCGACCAACGCCTTTCCCGCCCCCAAAATCCTGGACGCCACCCGGTGTCTGAGCTATTGGACCATCGAACATCGCGGTTGGTTGCCTCCGGAAATGCGATGGGCCATGGGAAACCGTCTGTTCGGTTGCGATGACTGCCTGCGGGTCTGCCCCTGGAACCGCTTCGGCCAGGTGACCGGAATCCTGCCCTTGCGCCACGACCTGTTGAATCGCCCCTTGCTCTACTGGGCCGAGATAACGGAAGAGGCGTTCTCGGCGATTTTTCGGGAGACCCCCGTGAAACGACTGGGTTGGCCGGCCTTTTTGCGCAATGTCTGCGTGGCGCTCGGCAATTGGGGGGATGGGGCGGCGTTCCCGGCGCTACGGAGGTTGGCGGGCCACACCTCACCGCTGGTGCGGGGCCATGCCGCCTGGGGCCTGGGCCGTCTGTTGCCCCGATATCCCGAAATTGGCTCCTTTCTTGATGAGGCCGCGGCCACCGAAGAGGTCGCGGAGGTGAGAACGGAACTGCAGGCGGCCCGGTCTATGCCGAACGCTTTTCCGGCCACTGACACCAGGAGCGGATGAGACACTCGCCGCAACGCGGGCTTTTGGCCTGGCAGACATGACGACCGTGCAGAATCAGCCAGTGGTGGGCATGGAGCAGAAAGGCCGGGGGCACCACTGCCAGCAGCCCTTTTTCCACCGCTTCCGGGGTTTTTCCGGCGGCCAGTCCGGTACGATTGGAAACCCGGAAGACGTGGGTATCCACCGCGAGGGTTGGTTCGCCATAGACCACGTTGAGAATGACGTTGGCCGATTTGCGACCGATGCCCGGCAGGGCTTGCAAAGCTTCCCGATCACGGGGCAGTTGCCCGCCGTGATCCCGCACCAGGATTTCCGCCAGGGCGGCCAGGTTCCTGGCCTTGTTGTTGAAAAGCCCCAGGCTGCGAATGCGCTCCCGAATGCCGTCCTCCCCCAGGGCGAGCAGGGCTTCCGGTGTGGGCGCGACCGTAAAGAGGGCGGGGGTGACCCGGTTGACGCCCTGGTCGGTGGATTGGGCCGATAAAAGCACTGCCACCGCAAGCTGGAATGGGGTACGGTAGTGCAATTCGGAGCGAGGCTCCGGGTTTGCGGCCTTCAGGGCCGCAAACAGGGCATGGATATCTTCCGTCAGCATCCGTTTCGCCATGTTATAAAGGGAAGAGAATGGCTTCCAACGACACCCGTCGGCATCACACCGCCTGTCCCCTCGACTGCCCCAATACCTGCGCCCTGCAAGTGACCACCGAGGGGGGTAAACTGAAGGAAGTGGCGGGCGATGCCGAACACCCATACACCCGTGGCATCATCTGCGGCAAGGTTTCCCGCTACGAGGAGATCCAGAACGGTCCCCGCCTGACATCCCCCCTGTTGCGCCGGGGCGAAAAAGGGGGGGGGGAGTTCTTCAACATCGGCTGGGACGAGGCCCTCGACATTGCCGCCGCCTCTCTGCGGGAGCGGATGCAGACATTTGGTTCCGAGACGGTCTGGCCCTTCTACTACGGCGGTACCATGGGCATGGTGCAGCGCGGGGCGGTGGAGCGGCTGACCCACCGGGCCGGGTTTTCCCGCATCGCCCGCACCGTTTGCGCCGAGGTGGCCGAGGCGGGCTGGATGGCCGGAATGGGTCGCATGGTGGGCAGCGACCCCCAGGACATCGCCAAAAGCGACCTGGTCATCTTGTGGGGTATCGACGCCGCCGCGACGCAACTGCCGCTCATGGGGTTCGTCAAGGAGGCGCGGCGTCGCGGCGCCAAACTGGTTGTGGTCGATCCGGTACTCAATCGCAGCGCCCGCATGGCCGATTGGCATCTGGCGCTTCGTCCCGGAAGCGACGGGGCTTTGGCCACGGCGATGTTGCATGTCTTGTGGCGGGAAAACCTCCTGGATCGCTACTACCTGGAGAAGTGGAGCGATTGGGGGCCCGACCTGGAGAGCCACCTGGAAAGCCGGGATCCCCAATGGGCCGAAGCCATTACCGGCATACCCGCCGAAGAGATCCGACGTTTCGCCCGGCTTTACGGAGAGGTGAAAGCGCCGTTCATTCGTTTGGGCATGGGTTTTTCCCGGCAGGCCAACGGCGCGGTGAACGTGCATGCCGTCAGCGCCCTTCCGGTGGCTCGCAACGCTTGGAAGGAGTTGGGGGGTGGGGCGCTACTGATGACCGGCGGGGCCTTTCACGTCAACGACGCGGCGGTGAAACAGCCGGGTTTCATGAAGGAGTCCACGCGCATTCTCGATATGAGTCGGCTGGGGGTCTGGTTGACCTCCCCGACCCTGGAGCCGCCGGTTACCGCCATGATGATCTTCAATGCCAATCCGGTGGCCACGCTGCCCGATTCGGGCCTGGTGAGGGAGGGATTCTCCCGGCGGGATCTCTTCACCATCGTTCACGAACAGGTCATGACCGACACGGCCCGCTTTGCCGATCTGGTATTGCCGGCCACCACCTTTCTGGAACACGATGATCTCTACAAATCCTACGGCCAGTACTCCATGCAAAGCGGCTGGGCCTGTCTCTCCCCGACGGGTTTGGCTCGTTCGAACCATCAGGTGGTCAACGCCCTGGCGCGTCGTTTGGGCTATCACGATGCGGCCTTCCGGGAGGACGAACGCACGGTGGTGGCCCGACTGTTGCGGGATTCGGGCTATCTGCCCGTGGCCCAGTGGCCCAAAGGGCACTGGCTCGATTGCCGTCCGCCTCGGGAAGTGCGGCAGTTTCAGGGGGGCTACGGGCATCGGGACGGACGTTTCCGTTTCGCGCCTGCGTGGCGCAATCGGGAGATGCCCCGTTTCCCCGACCATTGGCCGGTCAATCGTCGGGATAACCTGGAAGAGGCGGCGCGTTATCCCCTCGATTTCATGACCCCTCCGGCCATGGAGGTACTCAATACCACGTTTCTGGCCTCGGAGGCTGCCTGCAAACGCCTGGGCAAACCCCTGCTGTGGCTGCATCCCAGGGATGCGGGGCCGCGAGGCATCGTGTCGGGCGATTGGGTGAAGGTGGAAAACCCTCTGGGAGCCCTGACCATGAAGGCTCGGGTGACCGAAGAGGTTCGACCGGGTCTCGTGGTCTGTTATTCCAACCGCAAATCCGAGGATTTTCCGGAAAACAGGCCGCTCAATCTCCTCAGCCACGGGGACCGGGTGGCTCCTTTCGGGGGTGTGGCCTTTCACGACAACCGGGTTGAAGTGATCCGGGTGGAATCGCAAGAGGAGGGGGAGGAGCCATGACACATCATCCGGGACGGCATCTGGTCATGGGTTTGCCCGGCCCCGAACTGGGCGAGGAGGAGCGCACCTTTTTGCGAGAAGCGCGCCCATCGGGTGTCATCCTGTTTGCCCGCAATCTGGGGGATATGGAGTCTCTGGAAGCCCTGCTCGTTGCCATTCGCCAGGCGGTGGACCCGGCTCCCCTGGTATGGATCGATCAGGAGGGGGGACGGGTGCAGCGCCTGAGGGAGCCCTTCACCCGCTATCCCACCGCGTCGCGTCTGGCGGCGCTGGAGCTGCAGGTGGCCAACCGGGGGCGGCGCCTGGCCCAGATGTCCGGCTGGTTGTGCGGCATGGAGCTGGCGAGTCTGGGCATCGGCGTCGATTGCGCCCCGGTACTCGATATCCGGGAAGAGGGGGCCGACCCGGTGATCGGTGATCGGGCCTTCGGTACCTCACCGGTGCAGGTGGTGGCGTTGGCTTCCGCCTGGCTCGATGGTTTCGGCGCCTCGGGATTGGCGGCGGTGGGCAAACATTTTCCGGGGCACGGGGCGGCCAACGCCGATTCCCACAAGGCGTTGCCGGTGGTGGGGCGTTCTCTTCAGGATTTGGAACGTCGGGAACTGGTGCCTTTCCGGGCGTTGGCTCCCCGTCTGCCGGCCATTATGACGGCCCATCTGGTGATGTCGGCGGTGGAGCCGGAGATTCCGGCCACCTGGTCGCGCCTGTGGTTGCACGATATTCTGCGCAAGGCATGGCACTATCCGGGGGTGATCGCCTCCGACGCGCTGGAAATGGGGGCCTTGTCCGGCTCTCTGGCCGAAAGGGCGCGGCGCTCCCTTCTGGGGGGCTGTGACATGGTCTTGTCCTGTGTCGGCAGGCTGGAGGATCATGCCCGGGTGCTGGAGGGCATCGGTGCGGCCCTGGGCGAGATGCCGACGGAGGAGCGCACGGCCTCCCTGGGGCGGGTGGACCATTTCAACCGGCATCATGCCGTGCCGGTCGGCGATTGGCGGGCTTTGCTGCGCCATCCCGATTATCGCGAGGCCCGGCAGATGGTGGAAGAGGCTGCGGAAGAACGATTGGAACGCGACCCGACGGTGGGTCATTGACCGGATTCCTTTTCAACGACGAGCGAGAACCGATATGTCCCAGATTCGCCAACCCATTCCCACCGAAATTCGCCAGATCCGCAGCGAAAAGCGGCTGGAGATCGCCTGGAATACGGGGGAGAAGTTCTCCTACACCACGGAATATCTGCGCACCCACTGTCCCTGCGCCGATTGCCAGGGTCACACGCCGGATCAGGCCAAGCTGATCGACGGCAAGCAGGATGTGGATGTTGGCAGCATTATCCCGGTGGGCCATTATGCCATCAAGCTGGTATTTTCCGATGGTCACGACACCGGGGTCTTTTCCTGGGAGACGCTTTACGAGCTGGGAGAGCATCAGGAGGTCTTCTGGAAGACCTATCTGGACAAGCTGCAGCACCACGGCAAGCGGCGCAAAGCCAACGTCTTTCCCATCAAGGCCCTTTGAGGGCGATTGGTGAAAGAAAAGCCTTGCCCTGTCGGGTCGATCCGGGTATAAAGACCGCCAGCGTGTCCCCATCGTCTAGAGGCCCAGGACGCCGGCCTCTCACGCCGGTAACGGGGGTTCGAATCCCCCTGGGGACGCCAATTTTCTTTGTCAGGATTTTCGCAAAAGCCCACAACCCCATGAAATATAACGTTTCATGGGGTTTTTTGTGTCCGTCGTCGTTCGCGGAGACTTGTTGACATCCGAGGAACGATCACTGAAGTTGGCGGACGGAGACGGCATGTATCGGCTCGTCAAGTCTGCCGGACGATATTGGCGCATGGACTACCGGCTTGCAGGTTTTCGAAAGACGCTGTGGTCCGGACCAATGGTCGGAATTCCGCGGCGGATCCTCGTTTTCCCATCGCCGACGCTCCGAACAGTCCGCTTTCCCCCGGAGATTGCCGATTGAAATTGGAGCAGACGTCGCGCCAGCGCGAATTGCGGGCGCAGCAGCCATGGTTTGGGGTGCGGTTGTCCGCCGTAGGTTTGTGGAGGTTTCCAGGCTCTGCAAACGGGTGTGCCCGAAGAGTCCTGCAGGTGTCAATTTCTTTTTGACCCAAGCCCTTAACATGGTACGATGAACGGGAAAGGAGGTTGCCATGACCACGATTACCTTCGACCCCCTGGAGTTTACCGAGCAACTCAAGGCCTCCGGCGTTCTGGAACAACAGGCCAAAGGTCACGCTAAAGCGATGGCTGGGGTTCTCGGACGTGTGGAGGAGGCTCGTCATCAGGAGTTGGCCACCAAAGGAGACATTCTTCGCCTCGAAAAGGAGATCGGGCTTGCCAAGGCCGAATTGCGCAAGGAGATCGAAACTGCCAAGTCCGAAACCATCAAGTGGATGTTCGGTGTGGCTGCCGGGCAGGCGGTGTTCATCGTCACCCTTCTCAAGCTGTTCAAATAAGCCCGTCATCTTGCCGCGAAACCGGCCATGGTGCGTCAGAACAAGGCCGCGACGCTTCGACGACCGGTACCGTGGCTGTGTTCCACGGTGAGATCGTCGAGCGAGCCGAACGCTGTCATGGCGCGATCCTGGTCCGGTTGCAGCAGAAATTTATCAATAATGGTATCTGTTCAGGTATACGGGGGTTTGGGGGGGATTATCCCCCCCAACGGGTCC
>JADGAQ010000057.1 GCA_015231925.1 Magnetococcales bacterium | reverse complement strand
TTTTAAGTATCAAAAAAAGGAAATGTTCTGTCCTTTGAATTTTCAGTTGTAATATATTTAGGTCGTCCAGACCCGTCGCTACGCAATTTTGCAATTGGCTCCAAAGTGTCGCATCATCAATCGGTTGCATTGCAGTTTGGTTGCGGCTATGCCGCGCTATGAGCCAATTGCGAAACGGCGAAGCAATTGTTCGGAACGATCTAAATGAATGATAAATGAAAAGTCAAAGGACAGAACATTTCCTTTTTTTGATACTTAAAAGATAATTTATTGAAAGTCAAAACATATTCCCGCTTGGTAGCGGGAGTTTTGCAATTCCCTCATATGTCAACGGATTTCACGAAGGAGCAGGTTATGGAAGATTACAAGGTCGCCGACATCGGTTTGGCGGAATGGGGTCGCAAAGAGATCAACATCGCCGAAACCGAAATGCCGGGCCTGATGGCCATACGCGAAGAGTATCGGGGCAAAAAACCCCTCGCCGGAGCCCGCATCGCCGGCTGTCTGCACATGACCATCCAAACGGCGGTGCTGATGGAGACCCTGGTCGACCTGGGCGCGGAAGTGCGCTGGTCCTCCTGCAACATCTTCTCCACCCAGGATCACGCCGCCTCCGCCGTGGCGGCCCGCGGCATCCCGGTCTTCGCCTGGAAGGGCGAAACCGAAAAAGAGTTCTGGTGGTGCATCGAGAAAACCATCGACGGCCCCAACGGCTGGCGTCCCAACATGATCCTCGACGACGGGGGCGATTTGACCCTGGTGATGCACGAACCCCGCTACGCCGAGCATCTCAAGGAGATTCGCGGCATCTCGGAAGAGACCACCACCGGCGTGCATCGTCTGGGCGAGATGTTCCGTCGCGGTGAACTGAAGGTGCCGGCCTTCAACGTCAACGACTCGGTCACCAAATCGAAGTTCGACAACCTCTATGGCTGTCGGGAATCCCTGATCGACGGTATCAAGCGGGCCACCGACGTGATGATCGCCGGGAAAATCTGCGTGGTCTGCGGCTACGGAGACGTGGGCAAGGGATGCGCCCAGGCTTTCCGCGGCATGGGCGCCAGCGTCTGGATCACCGAGATCGACCCCATCTGCGCCCTGCAGGCCGCCATGGAAGGCTATCGTGTGGTGACCATGGACGATGCCGCCTCCCAGGCGGATATCTTCGTCACCGCCACCGGCAACGTCGACGTGATCACCCGCGCCCACATGGAGCGCATGAAGGATCAGTCCATCGTCTGCAACATCGGCCACTTCGATTCGGAAATCGATATCGCCGGCATCCGCAACCTGCCCTGGGAGAACATCAAGCCCCAGGTGGACCACGTCATCTTCCCCGACGGCAAGCGCATCATCGTGCTGGCGGAGGGGCGTCTGGTCAATCTGGGATGTGCCACGGGTCATGCCAGCTTCGTCATGTCCAACTCCTTCACCAATCAGGTGATGGCGCAGATCGAGCTGTGGAACAATCCGGGCAAGTATCCGGTGGGGGTCTACGTTCTGCCCAAGCATCTCGACGAAAAGGTGGCGACCTTGCACCTGAAGAAGCTGGGGGCCAGACTGACGCGGTTGAGCGAGAAACAGGCCGAATATATCGGCGTGGGGGTCAACGGTCCTTACAAGCCGGAAACCTATCGGTATTAAAAGTACGATTCCGGGGGGGGGAGTACTCCCCCCCCGAATAGTGCCTTTCAATATTTTATCTTTTAAGTATCAAAAAAAGGAAATGTTCTATCTTTTGATTTTAAAAGCATAAAAAGATAACAAAAAAGTCAAAGGACAGAACATTTCCTTTTTTTGATACTTAAAAGATAACATATTAAACGTCAAAGGATTATTGACGTGTCGGTACCAGCGGCTGGATGACCCCGCCATTCACCTGCAACAGTTGATAACGATGCTGACTGGTGCCGTCGGCCAGAAAGCGCACCCGTCCACTGGAGCCGCGAAATCCTGCGGGACGCATCAGCTCCTCCCTCCAGGCAGGCCCACCCAGGCGCTGCGCCCGCAACAGTTGACCCAGAACCGCAAAACTGTCATAGGTCAATTGCGCCAAAGCGGGTGCTTCCTCCTTCCAGTTGGCCGAATAACGGGTTTTGAACACGGGGTCGACGGGGTTGTCGCAGAAGAGAGCCCCTTCGAAGAACTCGCTGCCCTGAGAGAGCAATGCCGGACGGTTCCACAGAGAGGTTCCCAGGAACTGCACCTGAGGATGCCGCAAATGGAACAGCGCCGCCTGAGGCACCACGAGGCGAGCGGTCTCCGCAGGCATGGGCAGGAAGAGCAGGTCGAAATCGACCTTCGGGCCCAACTCTCCGGGATTGCGGGGCCGGGGTGGATCGGAGGGGTCGAGACCGGGCCGGGCGGAGGCGGCCTGCAGACGCTGGGCAGCGTTCTTCTGTCCCAGATTGGCCAGCTCCTTGAGCCAGGGGGTCATGTCCGTGGCCTCGGGCGGGAAAAAGAGGGTATGCACCACCTTGCCTCCCCGGCTTTCCATCTCCTGGGCAAAGGCCTTGGAAGTCAGGTGGCCGTAGTCGGAGTCGGGAGCCAGAATGGCGGCGTAACGCAAACCACGATCCCGTACCGCGTGCCGGGCCAGGAACTGGGCCTGCAATCCGGGCTGAAAGGCGTGCAGGAAGATGTTGCGCTGGTTGACCCGGGATTCGAGATTGAGCAGCTCGGCGCGCGGGTTGAGAACCATGATCGGTTTGCCGGCAGCCAGGGCTACGGGAACGGCCCCCTGAGCGGAAGCCTGCAATACCGGACCGACGATCAGTTCCACACCCTGTTCGAGAAGCTGACGGGTTTCACGCGCGGCGCTTTCGGCATCGGTGCCGGAATCGGCGATGGTTACGGCGATGGGCACGTCCCGATAGTCGGAAACGGCCTGTTGGGCCGCCAGAATCAATTGACGTCCCATGGTGGCGTAGGAACCGCCCGTCGGCACCAACAACCCCACCTTGAGAGCGGGAACGAGGCTGGCGGCCTGCAACCGCTGATTGGCCTCCCCGGCGGCCAGGCCGATGGATGCGTTGGGGTCGCTGCCTTCACCGGCACTGACGGCTTTGGACCAATAGGCGCGGGCCTGCTCTTCCTGACCGGCTTCCGCCAGACGGTCTCCCAACTCCACATGCAGCCAGGGCGTCAGAGAGGTGTTGCGTCCCGGTTTCGACAGGCTTTGCAGCTCTTCCTGGGAGAGGGAGGATAAGACCTCCGTCAGAATCAGGCGGTGTTGAGGCTGAAAAGCCAGGCGTTCCAGACTGCCGGGGGTTGGCAGCGCCGTTTGAGCGGTGCCGGGATCGAAATATCCGGCGAGAACGGACTGCCAGGCCTGGGCATCGGGAACGGCGCCGGGTTGCAGAGGAGGCGGCGCGACCGGCGCGGCCTGCGGCATCGCCGGGGGTGGGGAGGCCGGAACGGGCATCTCTTGCCCTGCGCCGGGTTCGGGCGTAACGGGTCGTTCCAACGCCGCGCCGGGTCCGGCGGGCAGATCCTGGGCGGTGACCCGGGGTGGTTTGATCAACACCGGGGGTGGAACCGGTTTGGCGGCGGGCGGCGGGGTTTTGGCCGTCTGGGATGAAGCGGACGACTTCGCCGGTTTGGTGTCGTCAAAGGATTTCTGGGTGGCTTTACGCCCCGGAGCGCCATCCTTCGGGGCGGGGACCGCAGGGGCTTCCGCCTTGGAAGCGGAGGCTGCGGGGGAGGGGCGGTCCGTGGCACAGGATTGCAGGAGCAGAAGCGCCGTGGCCAGTATCGCAAGCGATCGGGAAGAAGACATGGACGGGATCCGGGATGCTGAGCAGGGGGTTTCGGGAACGCTGTATGTGGTTCCGACCCCCATCGGCAACCTGGAAGACATGACGTTGCGCGCCATCCGGGTGTTGAAGGAGGTGGACCGAATCCTGGCGGAAGATACCCGACATACCCTCATTCTATGCCACCATTTCGGGATTGCAACCCCTTTGACCAGTCTGAACGAGCATAATCTGGCGGAGCGGCTGCCGGAAGTGTTGGCTCGCCTGGAAGGGGGGGCCTCCATGGCGCTGGTCAGCGATGCGGGCACACCGGGCATCAGCGATCCCGGTTCGCCCCTGTTGGAAGCGGTGCTGCAACGGGGTATCACGGTAAGGGCTCTGCCGGGGGCCTGCGCCGTGACCACCGCCTTGTCGGCCTCGGGCTTTGCGGCGCAACGCTTCGTCTTCGAGGGTTTTCTGCCCCGCAAGGGTCGGGATCGGGCCCGGCGCCTGGCGGAGATCGCCGGGGAAGATCGTACCGTGGCTTTTTACGAATCGCCCAAACGGTTGGAAGAGACCTTGAAGGATCTTGAACGGGTTTTGCCGCCGGGGCGGCTGGTGGTGATAAGCCGGGAGTTGAGCAAACGCCATGAAAGCTGGTATCGGGGAGATGCGGCTGCGTTGGTCCGGCAGTTCGCCGGCTGGACGCCCCGTGGAGAAGTGACGGTGATGGTGGCCGGGGCCAGCCGGGGGGAACGACCGGAGGTGGAGGCCCCTGCGGTGGAGGTGCGCTTGAAGACGTTGTTCGACCAGGGCCTGCGGGTGCGGGAGGCGGCCTCGGCCGTGGCGCGGGAGACGGGTCTGCCCCGTGGCGATGTCTACCGTCTGGCTCTGGACCTGCGGCGACAGGGGGAGAATCCCGATTCATGACCGGGACGGAAGGCGGTCAGCATCTGCGTCTGGGTCGCCTGGGGGAGAATCTGGCGGGTTGGTATCTGCGCCTGCACGGCTACCGCCTGCTGGGTCGCAACGTGCGCCTGCCCACGGGTGAGATCGATCTGGTGGCGGTTCAGGGGGAGATTCTGGTATTTTGCGAGGTGAAAACCCGTCGGCACCGGGGTTGCGGTACGGCGGCGGAAGCGGTGGACGAGCGCAAGCAGCTTCGTCTGGCCCGACTTGCGGAGGAGTATCTGCAACGGCATCCCGCCTTTCGGGAGAGCGCGTGCCGCTTCGATGTGGTCGTGGTGTATCGGGAAGGTTTGTTCTGGCGGGTGGAGGTGATCGCCGATGCCTTTCGCCCCGGGTGGTAGACTGGCCAAAAAGGGACTTTGCCAATGAACAGGATCGGATGGTTGGTGATGGGATGGGTGATGCTGGGCGCTTCGGGCTGTGTGCCGGTGGCGCTTGTGGGTACGGGATTGGTGACCACCAGCGCGTTGGGAGAACGGCGGGGTCCCCAGGAGTATTTCGAGGACCACTACGTAGCGGTGAAGATCCGCTCGGCTTACATGCAGAGCAATATCGTCAAGCTGGGCCACGTCAACGTCTCGGTCTATCGCGGGGATGTGCTGCTGACCGGTTCGGCGGAATCGGAAAAGGAGATCAGCGAAGCCGTTCGTATCGCCAAGGAGACCCGTGGCGTGTTGCGCGTGGCTTCGGAGTTGAAGGTGCAACCCCAGTCGGCGGAAGAGATCGCCAAGGACTCCCTGATCGGCAACGCCGTGAAGATGAAGATCCTGGCGGATGAAAAGGTGCGAGGCCTCGACATTCATGTGGAAACCACCAAGTCGGTGGTCTACCTGACCGGCATGGCCCATACCGTGGGGGAACGGGATCAGGCCATCAAGGTGGCCGGTTCGGTCGATGGGGTGAGAGAGGTGGTCTCTTACATCGAGGTGAAGGAGAACACCTATCCGGTGGAACGGAAGGCTCCCCAACCCCTCAAGATCGAGCCTTGAGCGAAACGGGGCATAGCCCCCTGCCGGAAGGGTTTCTGAACGCTCTCCGTCAGGCGGTGGGCGAAACCCGCCTGCTGGCGGAAAGCGTGGCTCTGCAGGCCTACGCCTGGGACAATACCGGCCTGCCCCGCTTGCCCCATGCGGTGGTGCTGGCGGAGAGCCGGGAAGAGGTTCGCGCGGTGTTGGCCTTGTGTCGGCGACATCGGGTACCGGTGATTCCCCGGGGAGCGGGCACCGGCAACGTGGGCGGCGCCCTGGCGGAAGCGGGGGGGGTGGTCCTTTCGCTGCAGCGCATGAACCGCATCCTGGAGATCAATGCGGCGGATCGTCTGGCGGTGGTGGAACCGGGGGTGATCAACGGTGATCTGCAGGAGCGCCTGCGTCCCCTGAAGCTGTGCTGGCCCCCGGATCCCTCCTCGTCGCGCAGTTGCAGCATCGGGGGCAACATCGCCATGTGCGCCGCAGGTCCCGGAGCCATCCGGCACGGGGTGACCCGTGACTGGGTGTTGGGTCTGGAGGCGGTTCTGCCGGATGGCCGGGTGATTCACAGCGGCAGCCGCACCACCAAGAGCGTGGTGGGCTACGATCTGACCCGGCTGCTGGTGGGCTCGGAAGGAACCCTGGCGGTGGTGACCGGGGCCACCCTGAAGCTGTCGCCTCTTCCCGAAGCCAGAGGATTGCTGCGGGCCGTTTTTGAAGATGTGGCCCTCTGCGCAGCGGCGGTGGCCGGTCTGATGGATCGGGGCGAGCCCCCCTCGGCCATCGAATTCCTGGACGGCTCCTCGTTGCAACTGCTGCGCACCCATGCCGAGGTGGTTCTGCCGGAGCGGGCAGGGGCCATGCTGCTGCTGGAGGTGACGGGCACAGCACGCGAAATACCGCTGCTCCTGACGGAGATGGAAGAGCGTCTGGCGCCGTTTCAACCCCTGGAGGTGGCGCGATCGGCCTCGGCGGCGGAGGCGGCCCAGGTTTGGGCGGCGCGTTACGCCCTCTCTCCCACCCTGAAGAAGCTGGCCCCGCGTCGCATCAACGAGGATGTGGTGGTACCCGTCTCCCGGCTGGCGGAGCTGATCACCTTTCTGGAAGAGCTGTCACGTCGGAGCGGTATCCCCATCTGCAACTTCGGCCACGCCGGCAACGGCAACATTCATGTCAATTTTTTGATCGATCCGAAGGATGCGAGCCTGATGAGCCGGGCGGAAGCCCTTCTGGAGCAGCTCTTCCGCCAGGTGATCGCTCTTGGGGGTTCCCTCTCCGGGGAACACGGGGTGGGTATGCAGAAACGCGCCTTCGTGCCTCTGGAGATCGATGCGGTCACTTTGGAGCTGCAACGTCAGCTCAAGGCCTTTTTCGATCCGGAGAATATTCTCAATCCGGGAAAGATCTTTCCTTGAAATCTTTTGACTTTCAATATGTTATCTTTTAAATATCAAAAAAAGAAAATGTTCTATTCTTTGACTTTTTCTTTTTAGTAAAAGAAAAATATGGTTAAAATTGTCTATAAGTCCGAATGATTAAAGAATAAACGTCAAAAGATAGAACATTTTCTTTTTTTGATACTTAAAAGATAACATATTGAAAGTCAAAGGATATACTAATATATCCCCCGCCCGGAACGGAGACCCGGATGATTGTCATTCCCGTTGACCCTGCCCCCCAGGAGGCCTTGCTGACCAGGATTCGCACCCTCTCCCCGGATGCCTCTATGGTTCTGGGCATGAAGGCTTTGGTCGGTCCTCTCCATGCGGGCAGCCGGGACGACTTTCTGCGCCTCATGCTGGCCACGGGAACCGACTCCTCGACGGGCAAGAGCTGGTCCTCACCCCTGCTCTCTTCCATCCTGACGGATCTGCGCGAAGCGGCCTTGCTGGATAACAGACTGGCCTGTTCCAACAAGGTGGTGCTGCATCTGGCCACCCTGGAAATCCTGAAATCGTCCCGGGCGGATATTTACTATCAAGCCGTGATCAAGACCTTTCCGATGACTGGCAGCCACGGTTATCGGGATGACATCATGAGTAACAGCAGCACGTTGCGCCGCCTGCGGCTTGCGGTGTATGTCAACGATGAGGTGACCTATACCCTGTTGCGGGACCGATATGAAAAAGCTTACCGATATCTGTCCCACCTGGACCATTTCCTGGCAGACCACTTTCTTTCGGTCAACCTTGACGCCGCCTGGTTCGACAGCCGCGAGGCGGCGATACGCGACGATCTGCTGGGCTATAAGATTAATTATTATTTAAGTTATGGAAAGAGACCGCTCGATTACCCATCTTTAGCTTCTTGTTTCCGGGAGCGGTTGGCGCAATCGACCTCCCCGGAGGTGGTGGCCCACTTTTCCGGCCTGGAGCTTATTGCCGGCAACCTGGAGGGGCTGCAGCGCCAGCTTGAACGCCTCAACGAATCTCAGGAAGGCATGCGGATCTGCATTCGGGGGGGGTTGGCCCTGTTACGGGGGGATATGGCGGGAGCCGTCGGCCATTTCCGGATGGCGTTGAAGAAGAGCCGTTCCGAGACCCGTCGCCGTCGCTATTTTCCGGGTGATATCTGGGGGCTGTGCCATCTGATGGCGATGTTCGGCAGTAACGATGCCACCCTCCATGAGCAGATCCAGGAGGGTCTCTTAGCCGGAATAGGCGATACAGCATATTTTCGCTCGGGATTTCAGGCGCTGCAGGCCCTGCTCTGGCTGATCCAGGGCCAGGAGAGCAAGGCCCGTTCCGTGTTGCAGCAACTTCGGCTGACCATGCCCGTGGAACCCTTTTCCGCCGCATGTGTCTGTCTTGCGGAGTATTTTCTGGATCCGGCTCTGGCCGCAAAGCACCGGGAGGACAACCAGCGTCGGCAAAAAGCCCTTCAGGGTGTTCTGCCTCTGTTGGCCCACCTGCACGGTTGCATCCTGGCCCGCCTCGACGGCATTCCCGTTCCCGAGTCTCCCTGGTTCGACTTCACCACCCTCGTCCACATGCAGGAGCCCTGGGAACGGGCCTTTGAAGGCCTTGCCACCTTTTTGCGCTCCGGCAGAACCGAGGCCGTGCCACCGGTGACCCGGAACACCACCAAACGGCTGGCCTGGTTCGTTGACCCCAACGAGGGTCGGGTGACGGTGATGGAACAGAGCTTCCGCCAGCGCGGCGGCTGGAGCGAGGGTCGCGCCGTCGCCTTGAAGCGTCTCTTTCAACGGGATGAGCGGCTCGACTACCTGACTTCCGAGGATCTGGCGGTGGTGAGGACGTTGCGCATGGAGAACCTCTCCTGGAACAGCGGCGTCGAGTATGACTTCGACCACGACAAGGCCCTGCTGGCCCTGGTGGGCCATCCGGTACTCTTCGACGCCCGCAATCGCGACCGGAAGGTCGAGCTGGTGCGTTATCCGGTGGAGCTGGTGGTGAATGATACGCCCAGAGGCTATCGTATCGGCCTCTCCCATGTAGCTGAAATACCCAAAGTATTTATTGAGGAGGAGAGTCCCGGTCGTTTCCGCCTCATCGAGTTCACTGCGCCGCTGGTCGGTTTGAAGGCGATTTTGGGAAACCATGGGCTGGAGGTGCCGAAAGCGCTCAAGGATCGCCTCATGGACCTGTTCCAGGAGCAGGGACTGGCGCTGCCGGTGCGTGCCGAAACGGTGGATGTCGAGATCGATGCCGTGGATGGGGATGCCACGCCGATCGTGCAATTGCGCCCACGGGAGACGGGTTTGCAGGTGGCGTTGCAGGTGCGTCCCGGCGGAGAGGGCGGTCACGCCTTTATTCCGGGCAAAGGGGCGGCCACGGTGCTGATGCAGGAAAACGGGCGGCATCGGCGGATCCGGCGCAACCTGAAGGAGGAACAAAACAATGTGGCCGCCCTGGTGGAGGCGCTGCCGGGGTTGCAAGGCCTGCTCGACGGCGGTTTCGAAGCAGTCACCGATACGCTGGAGGCCAGCCTGGAGCTGCTGCTGGCCTTTCAGGAATCTACCCTGCCCGTGCGGGTGGAGTGGCCGGAGGGCAAACCGCTGCGCGTCACCCCGTCGCTTGGAGGCAAACAGCTCGCTCTCCACCTCAAACAGAGCCGCGACTGGTTCCACATCGATGGCGAAATCCGGGTGGATGAGGGTCAGGTTCTGCTCATGAGGGAGTTGCTGGAACGTTTCGAGCGGGCCGAGGGGCGTTTCGTTCCCCTGGACGATGGCCGTTTCATGACGCTGACCAACCATTTCCGCCACCAGTTGGAGCGGCTGAAAGCGGTGACGGAGGCGGAGAAAGAGGGGCGGCGACTGGCTCCCCTGGGCTCGATGGCCCTTCAGGAGCTGATGGAGGAGGCGGGGGAGGTCAAGTCGGACCGGGCCTGGAAGGCGCTGCAGCAACGCCTGCGCCAGGCCGGGGCCCATCAACCCGAATTGCCCACCACCCTGCAGGCGGAGTTGCGGGATTATCAGATGGAGGGTTTCGTCTGGATGTCCCGGTTGGCTTTCTGGGGCGCAGGGGCCTGTCTGGCGGACGATATGGGTTTGGGCAAGACGGTGCAGGCCATCGCCGTGATGTTGGAACAGGCGCCTCACGGTCCCTGCCTGGTGACGGCCCCCACCTCGGTGTGTCACAACTGGGAACGCGAGTTGAGCCGTTTCGCCCCGAGTCTGAAGGTGGTCAATCTGGCGGGCAGCACCGTGTCGGAACGGGCCGGACTGCTGGAGTCGATGGGCGCCATGACCGTGCTGGTGACCAGCTACGGGCTGCTGGCCGTGGAAGAGGAGCGCCTCGCCAAGGTGACCTGGCGCATGCTGGTTCTGGACGAGGCCCAGGCCATCAAGAACGCCGAAACCCGTCGCGCCCAGGCCAGCCGGAAACTGCGGGCCGCCTTTCGTCTGGCTCTCTCGGGAACCCCCATCGAAAACTATCTCGATGAGTTGTGGAGCCTGTTCAATGTGATCAATCCGGGTCTGCTGGGCTCACGGGAGAGTTTTCAGAGACGTTTCGCCGCGCCCATCGAAAAAGGGCGTCATCCCGCCGCCCTGCAGGCTTTGCGGGCCATGGTGCGTCCCTTCATCCTGCGACGCACCAAAAGCATGGTCCTCGCCGAACTGCCGCCCCGTACCGATGTCACCCTGGAGGTGGAGCTGCCGGAAGAGGAACGCGCCTTCCAGGAGGCCTTGCGCCGCCAGGCCCTGGAGGCCCTGGAAAGCCTGAACGAGGTCGACCCCGGACAACGGCGCTTCCGCATTCTGACGGAGATCACCCGTCTGCGCCGCGCCTGCTGCCATCCCGGACTGGTCGATCCCGAAACCCCGCTGCCGGGGGCCAAGCTCGCCCTTTTCCTGGAGCTGGCGGAAGAGCTGATTCGCAATCGCCACAAGGCGCTGGTTTTCAGCCAGTTCGTAGGTCAGTTGGAGAAGGTTCGCACCGCTTTGAACGAGCGGGGGGTGCGCTATCAATACCTGGATGGCTCCACTCCGGTTCGGGAGCGGGAGAAGCGGGTCGATGCCTTTCAGGCCGGGGAAGGGGATCTGTTTCTGATCAGCCTCAAGGCCGGAGGCCTGGGTCTCAATCTGACCGCCGCCGATTATGTGATCCATCTCGATCCCTGGTGGAATCCCGCCGTGGAGGATCAGGCGTCGGACCGGGCCCATCGTATCGGCCAGGAGAGACCCGTCACCGTCTATCGGTTGATCGTGCGGGAGAGCATCGAGGAAAAAATTCTGCAGATGCACCGGGAGAAACGGGATCTGGCCGACTCCCTGCTGGAAGGTTCCGATACGGCGGTGCGGCTGACGGAAGAGGATCTCCTGGCCTTGATTCGCGGCTGAACGATCTTTCGGAGAGAGTTGTCCCTCTCCGACAACACATTTCCCCGTGATTGGACCGGGTTGAGTCGAGCAACCTTTTGACTTTCAAGTCTGGTTTCTCTAGCATAAGCAAATTTAGCTGGGAGGGTTCCAGCGCCCTCGGGGGCTGTTTCTCCGGGGAGGACATTGCACACCCCGAATTCCACCGGGATGGAGACGTTCCATGAGCAGAATTGCGGACATCGTCCTTCCAGACGACTATCGGCCAAACCCGGACGATCCTTACATGACCCCCAAGCAGCGGGCCTACTTCCGCAAGCTTCTGTTGCAGTGGAAGAAGCAGCTCATGGAAGAGGCCGAAAAAACGGTTTCCGTCATGCACGAGGAGAAGGCCATCTTCGCCGACCCCACGGACCGGGCCACCCTGGAGGCGGATCGCAACTTCGAACTGCGCACCCGGGATCGGGAACGCAAACTCATCGGCAAGATCGATCGCACCCTGGAAAAGATCGAACAGGATGAATACGGCTACTGCGACAGTTGCGGCGTCGAAATCGGATTGCGCCGCCTCGAAGCCAGGCCCGTGACCGATCTTTGTATCGATTGCAAGACCAAGGAAGAGCGCATGGAAAAGATGCGCCGTCCCGTCGAGGAAGAGACGGGGGAGTTTTAATCCCGAACCGGTCGACCCCGCCCGGCTGACCAGCAGGCCATGGCCTCGGTCAGCCGGGGGGGGGAACCGGCGGGAAACAGCCCGCTGATCATGGCCGCGCCTGCGGCCTTCGAACCGACGATGGCGGGCAGCTCCTCCACCCCGATGCCGCCGATGGCGATGACCGGCCAGGTGGAGAGGACGCATGCCCGGGCCAGAAGAGCCACGCCCCGGGGTTGCAGCGCATCTGCTTTGGTGGTGGTGCCGAAAACCGGTCCGAACCCGATGTAATCCGCCGCTTCCCCGTTGGCCCACCGCACTTCGTCGAGGGTGTGGGTGGAAAGTCCGATCAACGCCTCCTGCCCCAATTCCCGTCGACACTCCGCCACGGAGCGGTCGTTCTGTCCCACATGAATCCCGTCGGCCCTGCAAAGCCGCACCAGTTCCGGATGGTCGTTGATCAGAATCCGTGTATCCGAGGCGTGCCGCCGCAGCAGGGAAACCCAGGTTTCGGTAAAGGCGCGACACCGTAGCGGGGATCCCTTGCAGCGCAACTGCACCTGGAACGGAGCGCAGACTCCCAGCAGGCGGGCCAACGCCTCTTCATCCGGACGAATGGCCTCCAGCCAGGTCTGATCGAGGATGGGGTAGATGCCACCGATAGGGATCATGACGGCCTACAGCGAATCGAAGAACTCCCGATCGATGGTTTCCGCATCGCCCATGTTGAGTCCCACCAGGCGGCGCAGATGGCTGAAACTCTCCAGATCCAGATCGACGAACAGAATGGCGGCGCCCCGTTCGGGATGGGCGTTGATCACCCAGCCCTGCAAGACCATCTGCTCTTCCCCCAGGGGGAAGACGCCGCGCAACAGGGTGCCCTTCGGCGGCAGCGGCTCGCTGAAAAAGAGCATGCCCTTGAGGCTGATGTCGCTGAAGGCCCCGGAATAGCTTTTCCCCTCCGGGGTGTTCAGGGTGATATCGTGCTGAAAATGAACCCGGGTGAAATGGCGGCGTTCTTTTCCGCTTTTGATGTCGCTTTCCATGCCATGACTCCTTTAGACAGCCCACTCCTGCAGGTTCCCCAAAATCTCTTCAGCCCGATTGCGCAGCAGGCGGGCTCCGGGTTGGGTGACCAGAACCGAAGCCGCCTGACAGGCGAGTCGCCCGGCCCGCTCGTATGAAAAACCGTGGCTGATGCCATAGAGAAAGGCTCCGGCGAAGAGATCCCCCGCTCCGTTGGTATTGACGGGCACCACGGCCACCCCCGGGATTTCCAGGGTTTGGGCGCCATCCCACAGCAGAGCCCCGCGGCCACCCAGGGTGACGGCGAAGGCGCCCACCCGTTGCCGCAATGCCGCCAGCGCCTGGAGGAGATCGTCGCTTCCGGCAAACATCAGCGCCTCCTGCTCGTTGCAGAAGAGCAGGTCGATGCCCTGGGCCAGTATCTCCTCGAAACCCTCCCGGAAGAATTTGATCATGTTGAAATCGGAGAAGGTCAGCGCCGTGGCCACCCCTTGCCCGCGGGCCATGCGGGTGAGATCCACCGCCGCCTGCCGTCCCCCGGGAGAAGAGACCAGATAGCCTTCCACGTAGCTATACCCGGAGCCTGCCAGATCCTCAAGGGCAATCTGAGTCATGTCGATTTGGACCGAGATGCCCAGACAGGTACACATGGTGCGTTCCGCATCCGGGGTGATCAGCACCAGGCATTGACCGGTGGTTCCCTCCGGCAGTCGGGAGAGTCGGGTGGTCACCTCGTTTGACGCCATGTCCTCCAGGAAGAAGTGGCCCGGTTCGTCATCGGCCACCTGAAAGGCCTGAAAGGCCTTGCCGCCGAATTGGGCCACGGCAATGACCGTGTTGGCTGCGGAACCGCCGCAGGAACGGCTGAGCGGGGTGTTTCCCAGGGCGGATTTCAGCGCGGCCAGGCGCGATTCGTCCACCAGAGTCATGGAGCCCTTTTCCAACCCCATGGCGGCGAGAAAGGCATCGTCCACCCGGGCTTCGGCATCCACCAGGGCATGTCCGATGCCAAATACGTCGAAGGATTTCATGGGCAAAATATCCTGAAAAAGAGCTGATCGAACGGCACTCTCCCCAGGATAGAGGAGGAGAGGTTCCTTGTCATCCGATTGCTTCGTTTCAGCCGGGTTTACCGGTGGGTGAAGGGGTGATCAGAGATTCGTCGCGTTTGCGGGCCAGGTGTTTGCAGATCAGCCGCTTCAAGGTGGCGTGCAGTTCGGGATTGCTGACTCCGGACAGAATCTCTTCCGCCTGGGCCTGTTCTTCCGGGGTGGGCGGGGGCAGGGGTCGACTGACAGGGGTGGTTTCGGGCTGGGCGAACTGCAGGGAGCCTTGCTGAAAACGCAGCTCCCGGATATCGAGCGCCGGCAGATGCACTTGCAAGGCTTGCAGAATCTCTCCTTTCAGAAAGGTGAGCTGATTCATCCAGGCGGGGGAATCGACCCGAACGGTCAGGGCATGACGGTCCAGACGCACGGGTTCGGTATGGGAGGCGACGCGGGAGCCGACACAGCGTCGCCAGTCCCGCCACAACAACTGCGCCCGGGATTGGGGGTGGTTCAACAGCGGTTCCACCAGACGGCGCACCGTCGCCCCGACGGGCGTCAGGGAGGAGGCCCTGCCGTCGCGTTCCGGATCGGCGGGATAAAAACGCTCCCGTCTCATGGATGAAACCCGAGGCGACGAGCGTTCACCGCCGCATCCCCCCGGTCTTCCGGGAAGAGCCTATTTGCCGGCATGGGGCCGGTCAAACGTGATGGCCACACCCTTGAGAACCCGCAACTTGCGCACGAAGCCGTTGAACTCGTTGGTGATCTCCTTGGTGGTTTCAGGAGAGGTGATGATGGCGTCCGCGCCGATCTGGGCCGCTTTGGTGCGCATTTTTTCCATCAGGAAGACTTCGGAGCTGACCTGTTCGTTGCCGATGGTCTCCAGTCGGGCGATCTCCCGATAAGGCTGGCCGGGCGGGGCGGAGAGCAACAGAACGGCTCCGCTGTTGGGCGCCGCTTTCAGACTGGGATCGACCAGCGCGACGTTGGTAACCGCCTCCGGCGTGGCGCAGGCGCCAAGCAGCAGGCCCAGAACGGCAAACCGAAGGGGAGAAGACATGGACATGCCTCGATCAGGAAAGGAGGAGGAGGTGAAACCGCACCCATTCTATCCGTTTCTCCGTCACTTCCCAAGCGATGATACGGCTACGAAGCAAAACCCTGCGGATGGATGGACTGCGATGTCATGGCGGAAGAGCGGATGCGGCAAGCGATCCGTGTTGCATCAGGCGACCCACCGGTGCGGTACCGGCTTGGGGTCGCCAATCGCCTAACCGTCTTCTTCATCCGCCAATGGGGGCATGGTTTCCACCGGCAGGGTGATCTCAACCTCCAGACCACCTTTCGGTCGGTTGCGGGCGGTGATTTCGCCCCCATGATCCCGCACCGCCCGGGCGGCAATGGCCAAGCCCAGTCCATAACCCCCGCTGCCCCGGTCCCGGTCCTCTTCCACCCGGAAAAACGGTTCCATGAGACGCGGCAGATCCTTTTCCGGCACCCCTGGCCCGGCGTCTGTCACCCGGAGGCGGGCCCGCCGGTCCCCGACCGACAACGCCACCGCGATTTCCGCCCCTGCCGGGGAGTGGCGCAGGGCGTTGCGCACGATGTTTTCCACGGCAGAGTGCAGCCGTTTGCCATCTGCCCACAGAAAAGCCGTTTCCTCAACCGACAGGGCAATACGGTCAACCGGACCGCCGGTTTCGAAACGGGCATCGGCCACGACGGAGGCGACCAGCGCACCCAGATCCACCAGACTCTCTTTTCGCACCGGGCCGGACTCTTCCGGGCGGGAGACCCGGATGATCTGTTCGATCAGTTCGTCAAGGCGTTCCAGTTCCAGCGCCAGTCGCTGCAAATGGTCGATGCGAGCCTCCCCCTCCTGTTCCGCCAGACCCAGAGCCACCCGCATGCGGGCCAGGGGAGAACGCAACTCATGGGAAACATCCCGCAGCAGGCGTTTCTGACGGTGAAACTGCTCCTCCAGACGCTGCGCCATGAAATTGAAATCCCGAGCCAGATCGTCAAGCTCGTCCGGAATGAGGCGTGAGCCGGCCGGGGTTCGAGTGGTCAGATCCCCTTCCGCCAGGCGCAGAGCGGTATATTGCAGACGCTGCAACGGCTTGGTGAAATGGCGCGCCAGCAGAAAGACCACCAGACCGCTGAACAAAAAGACGGCCAGCGGAAACAGAGGATACTCCCGCAACAGCATCGACCAGGGGTGCGGTATGCGGGTCATGGCCACCCGATAGTGGTTTCCCTCCGGATCATCGACCGGCAGGCTCATATGGGGAGGGGGTTCGTTGGGCGGCAGGGTGAAGCCTTTGAGAAAAGGCGGCGGCGGAAGCGGAAGCCCCGAATCAACGGGCGCATGTCTCAGATAGGCGGGTGGGGTGCGCCCCGATAGATCTTCCCCGGAGGCATCGAGGACGAACAACTCCTCTCGAAAGGGACTTTTTTCCAGATGGGTCCGGGTAGTGGCGATCCCGTGTTCCCTGAGCAGATTGACCAGGGTGCGACGCTCCGTGATGGTTTTCAGCAGATGCTGTTCCAGGAGGGGATCGAGGAAATCGCGCAGGGTGTGTCCACCCCAGAAGAGCCCTCCACCCAGAAAGAGCACCGCCGCCCAGAAGGTGAGAAAGAGCTTGAGAAAGAAGCGCATGATTATTCCTCGACAACCGGCGCCACGAAGAGATAGCCGCTGCCACGAACGGTCCGTATCCGGGGGGTTCCGTCGGCAGCTTCCCCCAGTTTGCGTCGCAGACTGCTGATGTGAAGATCCACACTGCGGTCATAACTGGTCAACTGACGCCCCAGAGCCTGGCGGCACAGAAACTCCTTGGCGACCACCTCCCCGGCATTTTGCATCAGCAGATGCAGCAGATTGAACTCCGCTCCGGTAAGCTCCACGGGTTGATCGCCGACACAGACCCGACGCGATCCGGGATGCAGGGTGACGGAGCCGATGTGCAGGATTTCCCGGGGGGCCTTGGTGCTGGTGCGACGCAGCACCGCTCGCAACCGGGCCACCAGTACTTTCGGGTTGCACGGCTTGGTCAGATAATCGTCGGCCCCGATCTCCAGGCCCAGAATGCTGTCCATCTCTTCGCCGCGCGCAGTCAGCATCAGAACCGGGGTCTTCTTGCGTTCCCGCAGACGGCGCACCACGTCGAAACCGTTCAGACCCGGCATCATCACATCCAGAATCAGGGCGTCGTACTGTTCGGCCAAGGCCTGGTGCAGGGCGCCGAGTCCATCGTGACGACACTCGCAGCGAAAGCCTTCGGCGACCAGATACAGGGCCAGCATGTCACACAGTTCGCGATCGTCATCCACTATCAAGATACGGTGCATGGCCACTCCGCAGCGGAAAGGAACCCGACGGAAGAACATTGTATCGGCAACGCGGTCGAATGGAATCGGCCTTTACACTTCTTCACACTTCTTCGACACATCCTTACCGAAACCTGCTCTATTCTTTGGGCCGTGAAGGAAGGGGGCCTCGCGTTGACGCGAGTCGAACGGCGCAGGATGTTCCAGGGGTGGGACGATCCGGCGTCGCTACGCATTCCGAAGGGCGATTGCAGCGGAAGCGGATCTTCCTGCACAGAGGCCCGGCGTCAAACGCCGGGCCTTTTTTTGTTGTCTGAATCGATGGGGAATATTTTTCCATATGCACGGCATCTCCTGCCTGGGCAAACTTTTCCCATTCAATACTTGCCATCTAAACTTCCTTGATTTTACAGCACGTTGCTGATTGGCACGGGCTTCGCAATACCTCCATCAACACCGCATCGTCCCACCCCGACGACCATCCGATCCTTTCCTCCCGGCAGATTCCGGAAACGATTGACTGCCTTGTTTGAATCCGCGTTCCCGCTCGTTCGCGGAAACCTCAACCGTTGGAGAATGGACAATGAATGTGATGTCGATGGGTGGTATGGGCGGCATGATGAACATGGGTGGCATGAGGGGTATGGGTGGTATGAAGGGCATGGGCAAGCCCCCCTCGGCGGACGAGATGATGAAAAAGATGGATCAGGATGGGGATGGCTCCATCAACTCCGCCGAAGCCAAAGGCCCTCTGTCCAAAATGTTTTCCGGTGCCGATACGGATGGCAACGGCAAGCTCGATTCCGCCGAATTGCAGAAGGCCATGGAAGCTTTTCAGAACCAGATCAAGGGGCAAAAAGGCCTGGGAGCCCCGCCGTCTGCTGCGGATTTGATTGCCAAAATGGACAAGGATGGCGATGGTGATCTTTCCGGCGAAGAGGCGGAGGGTCCGCTGGCGGATCGTTTCGCCAAGGCGGATACCAATGGGGACGGCAAGGTCGATCAGAAGGAATTGGAAGCCGATATGAAGACGATGCGGAAGGAGGGGGGACCCGGAAAATCCGGGCAGGCGCCTTCTTCGCAGGATCTGCTGAAACTCCTGGACGCCAACGGGGACGGCACGCTGGCGGCCGATGAGATGAAAGGACCTTTATCCAAACAGTTTGGTCGCATCGATGCCAACGGCGACGGCAAAGTGACCCAGGACGAACTGCAAACCGGATTGGACACCTTGCGCCAGCAACATGAAAAGGGGGAAGGCAAGCAGACCATGGGCCGTCATCCCGGAACCAGCAGCGCCTTCGGTCTGGCCAATTACAGCCTCTCCTCCCGCAACAGCTCGCTCTTTTCCACCCGGTTGTTCTCCGCTTCGACTTCCCAGACGGTGTGATGTAAACGATTTCACGTCTCCCGGAGTTTGCCAACTCCGGGAGACGTTTCCCCTGCTGATCGGGACTACTTCGTCTCGACCATTCCAAGACGACGCAACGCTTCCAGGGCCAGGGATTTGCGCAAGGGGGCCTCTTCCGGGGACTTCATGCGGATATTGACGGCAAAGGCGACCTTTTTATCCCGGTTTTCCACCCAGCCGACATACCAGCCGATCATGGGTTTGGCGGACATGGCCCATCCCGTTTTGCCGAAAAGACGTGCTTCCCCGATCTCTTCCTTGGGGAGGATGCGGCGCACTGCGGCAAAGGTGGCGGGTGAAAAAGGCAGTTGTCCCTCGGCGACGCGGGCCATGAAACGGGCCGCCTCTTGGGCGGAGAGGACCAGGGGACCATCCAGCCAGAAGCGATCGACCACGGTGCCGATCTCCCCGTTGCCGTAGTCGAGCTTGCCGACCCACTCCTGCATGCGTTGCAAACCGATGCGTCGGGCGATGCCCTGAAACACGGGTACCGAGGAGACCGCCATGGCCTCCTGCAGACTCAGCTCCTTTTCCCAGGTTTTGAAGGGCAGGGGTGCGCCATCCCACGGAAAGCGTTCCTCTTCCTGCACCAGGCCGTTTTCCAGGGCGATGAGGGCGTTGACCACCTTGAAGGTGGAAGCGGGCAAATACCGCTTCCCGCTGGCAACCTCATCGGAAACCCGCAAGGTTTGTGAACCGGTCTCCGTCAGGACGATGCTGCCTTCCATTCCGGCCTGCCGCAGGATGTCGGCCAGTACGGGTTCGGGGACCACTTCCGCCCGACAAGGGGAGAGGGCCAGAAACAGTCCGAGGAAAAAGAGCCATAAACGGTGTTGCATTTGGGGAACTCCCTTTCATTATGGGACAATTCGTACTCTTCAAGTCCTGCTCCTTGTTTGTCACGGCCCCTTTCGCTACTCTCCGTCAGGAAGAGAGTGATCCTATGCGATGGACAGGGAGGCCAACGATGAACGGATGCGCCAAACCATGGCTGCTGCCGCTGTTTCTGGTCGGGCTTGCGAGCTGCTCTCCGGGGATCCAGGAGTTGCCCATCTATTATGCCCGGTCGACTCGGGAAGCACCCGTCACCGGCGCACCCGTCGCTCCGAAGGAGGAGCCCCCCTCCGTGGCGCGGCCTCCGGCGGTGGAGGTTGCACCGTTGCCTCCTTTAACGACAGCATCCGCGCCTCCTCCTGTCAAGGAGACCCCGGCTCCCCCTCCGGCCATGTTGCCCCGTCCCGAGATGAATTCCCCGGCTTCCAAGTTGCGTCGACCCTCGTTGCCCGGCCGTCTGGGCGTGAAGCCCCCGGCCTCCCCGGCCAAAGCCCTGCCGTCGGCTGCCGCCGAACCCAGCCCCTCCGCTCCCGTTGCGGAAGCCGCAGTGGCGGAAAGCCCCGTTGAAAAAGTCGCCACACCCATAGCCCCGCCGGAAAGTCCCGTCCCCACCGTGACGGCGGCGGCTAAAACGGAACCCCCTCCGGCTCCGGCTGCATCACCTTCCGCCAACCGGTTTTACGTGGAGGTGGGCCAGTATCCCTCCCAGGAACAGGTGCATTCCAGCAGCCAACGCCTGGAGGATCTCGGTTTCCCGGTGGTGAAGAAGCCCTTGCGCAAGGGTGAACGCACCCTGGTACAGATTCTGGCCGGACCGTTCCAGGATGAGTCCGCCGCCAAACGGGCCGCCGCTCTGCTCTCCCGCCAGGAGGGTCTGAAGGGGCAGGTGGTTTACGGGCCGCCGTGAGGAGGGGACGAGCCGCCATGACCGATTCGAGCCAAAGCAACGATGCCCTCTACCACCGCCTCTTTTCCCACCCGGAGATGGTGGCGGATCTGCTGAGCAGTTTTCTCGCTCCGGACCTTGTCGCCGAACTCGACCTGCCCCGCATGAAACGGCTGAACACCAAGTTTACCAGCCAAAAAGGGCAACGTCGTCAGGGCGATTTGATCTGGGAGATTCCCACCCGGCGCGGCGGCAATCTCTTTGTGTTGCTGATTCTGGAATTCCAATCCACGGTGGACGAGTGGATGGCGTTGCGCATCGAAGTCTACACAGGGCTTCTCTATCAGCAGTTGGTCGACGAACGCCGCTTGAGACCGTGCGACGGGCTGCCTCCCGTCCTGCCGATCGTTCTGTTCAACGGGGAATCCCGCTGGAATGCCGCCACCTCCCTGGGGGAGTTGATCCATCTTGCGGCGGAATCTCCCTTGTGGAAATACCAGCCGGAATCGCGCTACTATGTGATTGACGAGGGACGCTTTCCGGAAGAGGCCCTGCAAGGCCGTCAGGAGTTGAGCGCCCTGCTTTTTCGACTGCAACACCCGGCCAGTCCGGAAGCCATACTGGAAACCGGTCGGCAGGTGGTGGCCTGGTTCGCCGAACATCCGGACGGCCCTCCGGTCAAACGGCTGTTCCGCGAACTGCTGGCCGCCGGTTTGGAGAGGTTCCAGGGCTCCAACTCCCTGGCCTCCATTCCCGAGGAGCTTGAGGAGGTGGTGAACATGTTGACGACACATTTTGAGAAATGGGCCAGGGATTACGAACAGCGCGGTTGGCAGATGGGACGTCAGGAGGGACGTCAGGAGGGACGTCAGGAGGGACGTCAGGAGGGACGTCAGGAGGGACGT
>JADGAQ010000056.1:2798-22235 GCA_015231925.1 Magnetococcales bacterium | reverse complement strand
GGGCGCTGCCCTGGACCCGTCGGGGGGGATAATCCCCCCCGAACCCCCGTATAACCGAACGGATACGGAAGAGGCAACATGCCGGAAAAAGCCCCCCTGCTGTGTGTCGTTGGCGCCCGCCCCAACTTCATGAAGATGGCGGCGGTTCTGCCCGCTCTGCGGCAACGTGGCGTGCCCTGTCGTCTGGTGCATACCGGGCAACATTACGGCGCGGACATGATGGGCTCCTTTTTCGATCAGTTGGGCATTCCCGCTCCGGATGAAAACCTGGAAGTGGGGTCGGGTTCTCACGCCTGGCAGACGGCGGAGATCATGAAACGCTTCGAAACGGTTCTGCTGCAGTCCAAAGCAGCGGCCGTTCTGGTGGTGGGGGATGTCAATTCCACGGTGGCCTGTGCCCTGGTCGCCGCCAAACTTCAGGTTCCGGTGATCCATGTGGAAGCGGGTCTGCGCAGTTTCGACCGCACCATGCCCGAAGAGATCAACCGGGTGTTGACCGACCAGTTGTCCCAACTCCTGTTCACCACCGAACGGGAAGCAGAGGTCAACCTGCTGCGAGAGGGCATCTCCCGGGGCATCCATTTCGTGGGCAATGTCATGATCGACACCTTGTTGCGCATGCTGCCGCTGGCGCCGCAGGTCTCCCGCATCGTGAATTCACCTTTTCCCCTGGAAAAGGGATCCTACGGTGTGGTGACGCTGCATCGACCGTCCAACGTCGATGCGCCGGAGACGCTGGAGCCGCTGTTGCGCTGCCTGGGAGAGGTGGCGCGCCACCTGCCGCTGATCCTGCCCCTGCACCCCCGTACCCAAAATCGCATCGAGGCTTTCGGATTGGGAGCGCTGTTGCAAAGCACCGGGTTGCTGGCCCTGCCCCCTCTGGGTTACGTGGAGATGCTGGGCCTGATGCGGGACGCCCGCCTGGTTCTCACCGATTCCGGCGGGATTCAGGAAGAGACCACGGCCCTGGGCGTGCCCTGTCTGACGGCGCGTCCCGGTACGGAGCGCCCCATTACCGTGACCCAGGGCACCAACACCATCACCGGCAGTGATCCGGAGCGTATTTTGGGCGCGGTGCGGGAGATCCTGGAGGGGCGAGGCAAAGCGGGGCGTATTCCGGAGTTGTGGGATGGTCGGGCCGGGGAACGCATAGCCGCCATTCTTCAGGAGAAGTTTGCCCCATGAGAGCCAAGCGATCGTACATTCTAATCATTTGACTTTCAATATTTTATCTTTTAAGTATCAAAAAAGAAAATGTTCTATTCTTTGACTTTTTATTTATAGCTCATTTAGCCTGTCAAGGCCAATCACTACGCAGTTTTGCAATTGGCTCATCTTATAGAAAGTATAAAGCAACTATTCAGACCTCTGTACAGTGCAGCATGATCGTGTCAACAGCGAAAGGAAAAGTCCCAGGGGTGCCCCCTGGACCCCATGGGGTCGGAAGTCAACAGCAAACGGAAGAGTCCCAGGGCGCTGCCCTGGACCCGTCGGGGGGGATAATCCCCCCCGAACCCCCGTATATCTGAATAGTTACAGTAAAAAAATGCTCTATCCTTTTACTTTTCATCCATCATTCGCTTAGATCGTCATGACCCATTGCAACGCAGTTCTGCAACTGGCTCCCATGAAATCGGGGCAGGGGTTGCGCAACGCCTTGACCGTGGATGTGGAAGAGTATTTCCAGGTCTGCGCTTTCGAGGGGGTGATCGCTCCCGAGGAGTGGGAAAACTGGCCCTCCCGCCTGGAGCCGGTGATGCAGCGTCTGTTGGATCTGTTGGCGCAACGGGAGGTGAAAGCCACCTTTTTTGTATTGGGCTGGGTGGCCGAACGTCATCCCCGGCTGATTCAACGTCTGGTTGCCGAGGGTCATGAACTGGCCAGCCATGGTTATGCCCATGTGCGGGCCGACCGGCAAAGTCCCGAACTCTTTTTCAAGGATGTCCTCCGGACCCGTTTGTTGCTGGAAGATCTCGGCGGGGTGGCGGTTGTCGGGTATCGCGCGTCCACCTATTCGATTCACCGGGGCAATCTGTGGGCCTTGCAGCGGTTGCGGGAGGCGGGTTATCGGTACAGCTCCAGCATCTATCCCATTCATCACGATCTCTACGGCATGCCCGATGCGCCGCGTTTTCCCTTCCGCCGGACGCCTGATTCGGTCATCGAGATTCCCGTAACCACTCTGGAGTGGGCGGGGCGGCGTTTTCCCTGCGGCGGCGGCGGTTTTTTCCGACTCTATCCCTATTTTCTCTCCCGCTGGGCTTTGCGACGCATCAACCGGGAGGAGGGGCGCTCCGCGCTCTTCTACTGTCATCCCTGGGAGTTCGATCCGGAGCAGCCGCGTCCTGCGGGTTTGGGCTGGAAAGGGCGATTTCGGCACTATCTGAACTTGCGACGGACCTGGCCCCGGTTCGAGCGCTTGGTGGGGGATTTTTCCTGGGATCGCATGGATCGGGTTTTTGCCGAGGCGATCGGGGAAGGTGAAATGTGACTTTCAATATGTTATCTTTTAAGTATCAAAAAAAGAAAATGTTCTATCCTTTGACTTTATTATTTTATTATATAAAAACATTTAATATAAAATATTTACTAATAACGGAAAAGTCAACAAACAGAACATTTTCTTTTTTTGATACTTAAAAGATAACATATTGAAAGTCAAAGGAGAGCTTCAGTCCGGAGAGAAGGCGTTCTTGTAATCCCGCCGCAGGGAGGGATCCTGCTCCTCCTTGCGCAGGAAACAGTCGCCCACGGCGAGAGCCTCCATTTCGGTGCCCATGAAACAGTTGAAAGCATCCTCCGGGGTGCAGACGATCGGCTCACCCCGCACGTTGAATGACGTGTTCACCAGTACCGGACACCCGGTTTGCCGGTAAAAGCGCTGCAGCAGAGCGTGATAACGGGGGTTGGTCCGGGCGTGAACCGTCTGAATGCGCGCCGAATAGTCCACATGGGTCACGGCAGGAATGGCGGAGCGCAACAGGTTCAATTTGTCGATGCCGAATTTTTCCTGATCCTGCGGCGACAAGGGCAGACGTTTTTCCGCACGCACCTGATCCACCAGCAACATGTAAGGGGAGTCGTCCTCCAGATTGAACCACTCCCCCACCTGCTCCCGCAGCACCGAGGGGGCGAAGGGCCGGAACGATTCCCGGTATTTGATCTTCAGATTCAACGTCTTCTGCATGGTCGGATTGCGGGGATCCCCCAGGATGGAGCGGGCGCCGAGAGCGCGGGGACCGAACTCCATGCGTCCCTGGTGCCACCCCAACGCCTTGCCGTCGATCAGCGCCGTTACGCAGGCATCCAGAAGGGACTCCTCGTCGAGAACCACAAAACGGGCCCCGATGGCCTTCAGACGTTGTTCGACACTCTCCTGGGAAAAGGCGGAACCCAGATAGGAGCCGTGCATGGCATCCTGTTCCCGAACAACGCAACGGGGCTGTTCGAGATGCTGATAGTACACAGCCAGAGCCGCGCCGAGCGCCCCCCCGGAATCCCCGGCGGCGGGTTGAATCCAGAGGCGTTCGAAGCGGCCATCCCGCTGGATCTTGCCGTTGGCCACGCAGTTCAAGGCCACGCCGCCGGCCAGGCAGAGGTTTTTCATGCCGGTCTCGCGGGCCAAAGCGCGGGTCATCTTCAGCACGACCTCTTCCGTGACCACCTGAACGGAGGCCGCCAGGTCCATCTCTTTTCGGGTCAGCCGCTCTTCCGGCTGGCGCGGGGGACCGCCGAAAAGCCGGTCGAAGGCGCTTCCGGTCATGGTCAGACCGGTGCAGTAGTCGAAATAGTCCAGGTTCAGCCGAAAAGAGCCGTCCTCTTTGACATCGATCAGGTGATCGTAGATGGTCCGGACATATTTGGGCTCGCCGTAGGGCGCCAGGCCCATGACCTTGTATTCCCCCGAATTGACCTGGAATCCGGTATAATATGTGAATGCCGAATAGAGCAGCCCCAGGGAGTGGGGAAAATGGATCTCCTTCAGCAGCTCCAGCCGGTTGCCCTGTCCGATTCCGCAGGAGGAGGTGGCCCATTCGCCCACCCCGTCCAGGGTGAGTACCGCCGCCTCCTCGAAGGGGGAGGGGAAGAAGGCGCTGGCGGCATGGCTTTGGTGGTGTTCGGCAAAGAGCAGCCGGGTTTCCGAGAAGGAGGGGTCGAAGGTGCGGAGTTCGCGCACCAGCAGCTTCTTCTGGAAGAGCTTCTCCTTGATCCAAACCATCATGGACATGCGAAACGAGGTGAAGCCGCGCGGGGCGAAGGCCAGATAGGTTTCCAGAAGCCGTTCGAATTTCAGGAAGGGCTTGTCGTAAAAAACCACCCAGTCCACCTCGGCCAGGGTGGTTCCACCTTGGTCCAGACAGGCGGTGATGGCCTGTTTCGGAAAGGAGGCGTCGTGTTTCTTTCGGCTCAGGCGCTCTTCCTGGACGGCGGCGATGATCTCCCCGTCGACTACCAGGGCGGCGGCACTGTCGTGATAGTAGGCGGAGATGCCGAGAATGCGCACCGCAAAGGCCTCCTGGAAAAGCGTTTGAACCCATGGCAATACAGCGTAGCATGAGGTCCGGATGGTCTGAATGAACGATAACATGGACGATGTTTTGAAGATACGCCGATTGGAACAGGGCGAGGAGGCACGCTGGGACGCCTTCGTCGAAGGATGCCCCGAGGCCACTTTCTTTCATCGGGCGGGCTGGCAGACGGTCTTGCGCCGGGCCTTCGGCCATGTGGGCCACTTTCTGCTGGCGGAAGACGAAAAGGGCCTCATCCGGGGTGTACTGCCCCTGGCAAGGGTGCGTTCCCTGCTCTTCGGGGATGCGCTGCTTTCCACGCCGTTCGCGGTTTACGGGGGAGCGGCGGCGGATGCTCCCCGTGTGGCGGCGCACTTGCACCGGGAGGCGGCGCGACTGGCCGGGCAATTGGGCGTGGACCATCTGGAACTGCGTCTGCAGACGGCGGCGGCGGTGCCGGAGGGCTGGCCGGTGAAGGATCTCTACTGCACCTTTCGTCGCGGCATTGTCGCCGATGCGGAAAAGAACCAGTTGTCCATTCCGCGCAAACAGCGGGCGGAAGTGCGTCGCGGAGTGGATCAAGGGCTCTCCTTCCGGGTGGGGCGGGAGTGGCGGCCGTGCTGGGACATCTACGCCGAAAGCCTGCGCAACCTGGGCACGCCGGTCTTTACCCCGCGCTATTTCCCCATTCTGGGGGAGGTCTTCGGCCCCGATTGCGAAACCCTGCTGGTGAGCAACCGGGAGGGGAGTGCCGTGGCGGCGGTACTCTCCTTCTATTTCCGGGATACGGTGCTGCCCTATTACGGTGGCGGAACCCCCGCCGCCCGGAGTTGCGGGGCTTACGCCTACATGTACTGGCAGTTGATGAACCATGCCGCCGCAAACCGGGGTTGCGGAATCTTCGATTTCGGGCGCAGCAAACAGGGGACCGGCTCCTTTGATTTCAAGCGCTATTTCGGTTTCGAGCCGTTGCCGTTGCACTATGCCGTACATCTGGTTCAGGGTAAGGAGATACCCCAGGTCAATCCCCTCAATCCGCGCTACGCCCTGTTCATTCGGGCCTGGCAAAAGCTGCCGCTGACGGTGGCCAATGGTATCGGACCCTGGCTGGCCAAGGATCTGGGCTAAATGAAAGAACTGCTGCTTCTGGCGCATCGATTGCCTTTTCCCCCCAACAAGGGCGACAAAATCCGCTCCTACCATCTGTGGCGTTTTTTGAGTGAACGCTATCGGGTACACCTGGGCGCCTTTGTGGATCGGGAAGAGGACCGGGTCTTCATCCCCGAAGTCGAAAAAATGTGCAACGGCGCCTCCTTTCTGCCCTGGCTCGACGGACGACAGGCGAAATGGCGCAGTCTGCAGGGACTGTTGACCGGTCAGGCGCTGACACTGCCCTATTACCGGCACGAAGCCATGCAGAAGTGGGTCAATGATCTGCTTGTCGAAAGGGAGCTGGCCGGAGTGGTGATCTACTCCTCCGCCATGGCCCGTTTCGTGCCCCACAATTCGGGTTCTCTCCGCCTGCTGGTCGATTTCGTCGATTGCGACTCTCTGAAATGGCGTCAGTACAGCACCACCCGTTGGGGGCTGATGCGTTGGATCTACGCTCGGGAAGGGGAACAATTGCTGGATTGGGAGAAACGGGTGGCCGGTCGGGCTGATGCTTCGTTTTTCGTCAGCCCGGCGGAAGCGGCGCTGTTCCGCAACCAGGCTCCCGGTATTGCCGAACGCATCGGTTTTTGGGAAAACGGTGTCGATGCGGAGCGTTTCGACCCTGCTCTGAACTACCCCGATCCTTACGGGCCGGGGGGAAAGATGTTGGTTTTTACAGGAGCCATGGACTATTGGCCCAACGTGCAGGGTGTGGTCTGGTTCGCCAGGGAGGTTTGGCCGCGGATTCTCCGGCAGGAGCCGGAGACCCGCTGGGCCATTGCCGGAGGCCGCCCCACCCCGGACGTGCAGCGGCTGGCGAACTTGCCGGGGGTTCGAGTCACCGGGGCCATGGCCGACTCCCGTCCGTATATCGCTCACGCCACGGTGGCCGTCGCGCCGTTGTTCATCGCTCAGGGGGTGCAGAACAAGGTGTTGGAGGCCATGGCCCTGGCCAAACCGGTGGTGACCACGCCCAAGGCCATGGAGGGCATACGCCACTGCCCGGAAGCGGCCCGCTGGATCACGGAGGATCCCGAACGCATGGCGGGAATGGTGGTGACCCTGTTGCGGGATGCCGACCTGTGCCGCCAGTCCGGGAAAGCCGGACGTACCTGCATCCTGCGGGACTATCGCTGGGAGGTCAATCTGGAACGCCTGCTCGCTGCCCTGGAAGGGGTGTAGCCGTGTTGATCTGCCATGTACTCTACCGGCTCGACGTGGGAGGCATGGAGACGGTGCTGGCGGAATTGATCGACCGTCTTCCCGTCGGGGAGTGCCGGCACGCCGTGGTGGCGCTGACCTGTTGCACCGACTTCAAGGCACGCATCCGCCGCCGGGATGTCACCTTTCACGAGTTGCACAAACGTCCCGGCAAGGATCCGGGCTCCTGGTGGCGTTTCTGGCGTTTGATGCGCACCTTGCGTCCCCAGGTGGTGCATACCCTCAACATCGCGGCCCTGGAGATGAACCTGCCCGCCTTTCTGGCGGGCGTGCCGGTGCGCATCCATGCCGAACATGGTCGCGACTGGCACGATCTGGACGGCGGCAACCGGCGCTATCGTCTCATGCGCCGCCTGCTTTCGCCCCTGATCGACTGTTTCGTCGCGGTCTCCCGGGATCTGGAGACGTGGATGGTGCAGGATGTCGGTTTGCCGACCGCCAAAGTGCGTCTTTTGGTCAACGGGGTCGACTGCAACCGCTTCCGGCCCCGAGAGCCGGGATTCATCCCGCCTTGGCCGGGCGGGGAGGGGGAGTTGACCATCGGCACCGTGGGACGCTTCTGGCCGGTGAAGGATCACGCCAATCTGTTGCGCGCCTTTGCCTTGCTGCGGGAGTTCTCCCCCGAAACGGCGGGCCGCTGCCGGCTGATTCTTCTGGGGGACGGCCTGTTGCGCCGGGAGCTGGAAGAACTGGCCGAAAACCTGCATCTTACCGAGCGGATCTGGTGGGGGGGCTGGCGGGAGGATGTGGCCACGCTGCTGCCGCACCTGGATCTCTTCGTTCTGCCCTCCCTGGCGGAAGGCACCCCGTTGACGGTGCTGGAGGCCATGGCCTGCGGACTGCCGGTGGTGGCCACCCGTGTGGGGGGGGTGGCCGATCTGATGCAGGAGGGGCGGACCGGACTTCTGGTTCCTCCGGGGGATGCCGCTGCTCTGGCCAAAGCCATGGCCGGATTGTTGCGGGAGGATGAGACCCGCCGGAAAATGGGGCAGGCGGGCCGGGAATATGTGGAAAATACCTTCTCCTGGGCTAGTACGGTGGATGGTTATTGGAATCTTTTCCGGGAAATGGTATCAATGAAGGGTGGCATCAGGAGTTCCTGAGGGGACACGTCGGGAGGTGAGTCGTGGATGAGAGTGGTCCCAAAGAGATGGAGCCGGAACAGCACGAAGCCGTGGAGCGTCTGCGCCGTCGCAGGCTGCTCAAGGGGCTGGCCGCCGGCGTGCCCATGGTGATGACCCTGAGCAGCGGGGCCCGTGCCGCCATGTCCAGCGACAACTGTCAGGCCGCCTTCAACGGCATCACCACCAATCCTCCCACCGGGTTGAATTTCGATTGTGTTCAGGCGGCGGACGGCACCCTCTCCCGCACCCAGCGCAAATGGTACCGCCAGGCCCGCTCCGCCTTTACCGCCAATACCCAGAATGTGGCCCTCTCCACCGGAGATACCACGGAAGGGGCTCAAGGCGTCAATGATCCCTCGGATCGCTGCATCGTCTACATCACCAATGACGGTTCAACGATTCAAAGTACCGCCGACGCCACCCACCATCCCATTTCCGTCTCCTGTTGGAACTCCTTCATGGGTTGATCATGCCTGTCGCCGAGGGGCTTCGCTGGCACTCTCCCCTGGGGGGGAGTTTTCTGCGGGAGTGGGTGGAGGAGGTCTGTTTTCTCTACAACCCGGCCTCCGGGCGCACCCATGTGCTGAACGACTGGGGCATGAGGATTCTGGACCATCTGACGCGACAACCCCTGAGCCAGACCGAGTTGCTGGACCGCTTCCGTTGCCAGACACCGGAGTTCGCCCACACCCTGGCCGAACACCTGCCCGGCCTGTTGCGGGAACTCGATATCCTGGGCCTGATCGAGCCTTTGTGAAGACTGCCTTTCAATATTCCGCCTCGTTTTTGGACTTGATGCAGGAAACCGGTGACGATGTGGACTTTTCATTCAGACTAAAAACGAGTCAGATTAGTCATTAGAGGGAGAACTCCCATGGGAACCTGGCAATTGCAAGAAGCCAAAGCACGTTTCAGTGAAGTCGTTCGAAAAGCCACATCGGAGGGGCCGCAGGAGATTACCGTTCACGGGCATCAAACGGCGGTGGTGCTGAATTTCGATGATTACTCCCGTTTAATTAAAAAGAAACCTGCTTTTGTGGATTTTATGCGCGCCTCACCCCTGGTGGGTGCTGACCTGGATCTGGAACGTGAACAGACGCCGGATCGGCAGATAGGGAAAAAGGCATGCGTACTATTTGCCATTTCTTTTATACTGTCTGGGTGCGCAACAAACACAATCAGAATCGGACAAAACAGTATAGTATATATTCACTATGAAAGTAGAAATCCAACTACATTAGATGAATTCACAACGTCTAGATCTTATTGTGAAATGGAAGCAAGAAACACATATCAGAATGTTGAGAGATATAACCAAGCAGCCAAATACCCCTCAGATCCTCCTACAGGCAATAAATATCAAGGTTTGGCTTATCTTTTGTCCGAGTTTAGTGATTCGCAGTCTGTAAGGCAATCGGCCACGCAGGCGGCCTGTATGGCGTGGTATAATTGCATGTCAAACAAAGGATTTATAAGAAGGCCAGATACGGATTTCTACGGATTTTACAAATTTGATAATATAAAGCATTTTACAGTCACTAAATCAAAAATTAATATATGTGAAGAATGAAAGCCCGCCATCCCTGGCAGGTTGATATGAAGTTTAGCGGTTTTGCCATCCAAACGGAGTATTTGAGATACCATTCAGCCCGTTGTTATGGGTTCCGTAAGGATTGATATGTCCAACCTGTCCAGTATAAGGGTTTACATTCCCTGTTGTGCTGTAATTGTTCCATGGATTGCTGTCAGGAGCCGACCTCAGGTGGGGACTGACGATTGTGCCGTTCTGCCTCTGGTAACTATTTACATGTCTATCGTCCCACGCCATAGCGGCGCATGAAGAAAATAACACCACAAAAAACAGAATGCGTTTCATGTTTTACCATCCAAAAAAAGTATTTAAGATTCAGTTCGGCGGATTTCGAAATCATCTCTTACCCCCCCTCCCTGCCCAGGCTACCCGGCCAAGAATACAGAGGTCTTTCCCATTGTCGTGGCCAACGATCTCCGTTTCGTACCGCTCATTGCCCGGCCTCCGGATTTTTCAATATACTCTATCTTGTTCTACGCCCCCTTATTGAACCCGACTAAGTTGCGGTCATCCGCCAAGAGTGTCAAGGACTGTTCGGAGAGGCGAAAAGAGGGAAGGGACCGGAAACCCAGGCCAGCGGAATCAGGCCGCCAGATTCGCCAGAATGGCCCGGATCTCCGGCTGACAGGAGCCGCAGTTCACCCCGGCTTTCAACCCCTTGCCGATGGCTTCCACCGTCGGGGACAGACCCTGGGCCACGGCACGGCGGATGCCTTCCGCGCTGACCCCGGCGCAGGCGCACACCGCCCGTTCCCGACAGCTTGAGGATCCGCTGCGGCTCAATACGCCCAGGCGCTGCCGTTCGTCCAGGCGCGTCACCCCGAAGAGAGACATCAGGGCCGCCACGTCCGGCAAGACTTCCCGGCTTTCGATGAAGAGACAGGCCTGCAGACGCCCCTCTTGCAGCGCCGCCAGCCGCAATCGCCCGCAGGCGGCGTCGCGATACTCCACCCATTCGACACTCTCCCCGGCAATCCACTCCCGGCCCGTGGCGGTGGCGAAGTCGAAGACCTCTTCCCCCTCCAGACGGGTGAGCCACAAGCCCCCTTCCAGGGCCTGCCGGCTCCATCCGATGCCGGATGGCCTTGCCTCGAACCACGGGTCGCGACTCAACAGGATACCCCGCCACAGCGTGTTGACCGGGGTAATCCGCACCCGGGAGCGTTTGGCGTCGGGCTGCCCCGAAAAAGGGTCGGTGCGGGCTGTCACCAGGGCATTGACCAGACCCTCCCCGGCAAAGCGTCCACTCCAGTGCATCGACATGAAGACCGAGCCGCGACGCTGTTCGTTTTTGAGCTGCGTTCGGGCCAGGGCCGTGCCGTGGGCCGAGGTCAGGCGCAGTAGTTGACCCTCCGCCACGCCCCATTGCCGCGCATCGTCGGGATGAACTTCCGCCACCGGCTCCACGGTATGACGGCTCAGGGTGGGGGAGACCCCGGTGCGGGTCATGGTATGCCACTGATCCCGAATGCGACCGGTGTTGAGGATCAGCTCCCCCCCGGCTGCCGGCGAATCGGGAGCGGGGGCCAGTTCCATCAGGCAGGCTCGCCCGGAAGGGGTGAAAAAGGGGGAGCCCTTCTCCCATCGGGCCGAGCCGCCGCCATCCTGCGGTAACGGCCATTGTTGCGGCGGCATGGCGTGGTAATCGGCCTCGCTTATTCTGGCCAGCGCCCCGATGTCGAAGGCGCGTCGCCCTTCGTTTTCGAAAGCCGAAAGGGCGGCGTGTTCCCGGAAGATTTCGGCGCTGCTTTCGTAGGCGAAGGCTTTTCCGTGACCCAGGCGTTTGGCCACCTGACAAAGCATCCACCAGTCGGGTTTGGCGCTGCCCGCCGCAGGCAGAAAGGCCCGCTGCCGGGAGATGCGCCGTTCGGAGTTGGTCACGGTGCCCTCTTTTTCCCCCCAGGGCAGGGCGGGCAGCAGAATATGGGCCATGCGTGCCGTATCGGTGGTGTCGACCACGTCGGAAACCACGAGCAGTTCACAACGATCCAGGGCGCGTCGCACCGCATTGCTGTCGGGCAGACTGACCAGGGGGTTGGTGCCCAGGATCCACAGGGCCCGGATCCGCCCCTCGCCCACGGCGCGAAAGAGATCCACCGCCAGGGGACCGGGACGGGCGGGCAGGGCGGGACTGCCCCAGAAACGGCGCAACACCTCGGCATGCCGGGGATGGTCGAAGCCCAGATGGGCGGCCAGTTGATTGGCCAGCGCCCCCACCTCCCGGCCTCCCATGGCGTTGGGCTGGCCGGTGAGGGAAAAGGGCCCCATGCCCGGCTCGCCGATGCGCCCGGTGGCCAGATGGCAGTTGATGATGGCGTTGCCCTGGTCACTGCCCTGACAGGACTGGTTGATGCCCTGGGAAAAGAGGGTGACGGTGCGTCGGGTTTGCAAAAAGAGGCTGTAGAACTGCTCAACCTCGGATGCGCTCAAACCGGTGCGCCGGGCCACCGTGGCGATATCCCCGGCGTGGGCGGCGGCCAGTTCCAGAGCGTGGGGCTGTACCTCCACCTGACGGCGCAGAAAATCGAGGTCGAAGCCGCCGTTCTGTTGCAGATAAACCAGGAGTCCCAGCCAGAGATACAGATCCGTACCGCTTTGGATGGGCAGATGCAGGTCGGCCTCCATGGCGGTGGCGGTGCGTCGGGGATCGATGACGACCAGACGTTTGTTCGTATCGGCGCGCCGGGCGGCCAACAGGCGTTGAAACAGGATCGGATGGCACCAGGCGGTGTTGCTGCCGACGATGACCACCAGCTCCGCCAGCTCGATATCCTCGTAGCTGCAGGGCACCCGATCGGCGCCGAAGGCCCGCTTGTGGGCCACCACCGCCGAGGCCATGCAGAGGCGGGAGTTGCTGTCGATGTTGGCCGAGCCGATGAAGCCCTTCATCAGCTTGTTGGCCACATAATAGTCTTCCGTCAGCAACTGCCCGGAGACATAGAAAGCCACCGCGTCCGGGCCGTGTTGCGCGATGATCGCCTTGAAGCCGTCAGCCACCCGGTCGAGCGCCTGATCCCAGGAGGTCGTCTGCCCGTGAACCCGTGGGTGGAGCAGACGGCCATCCAGGATCATGGTCTCCGGCAGGGCCATGCCTTTGCCGCAGAGTCGCCCGAAGTTGGCGGGGTGCAGGGCATCCCCCCGCAGGGAGGTGATCTCACCCCGTTCCCCCACTTGCACTTCAAGGCCGCAACCGGTGCCGCAATAGGGACAGGTGGTGCGCACGGTCTCATTCATGGCCGTCGGGCAGCTCCAGGAACAGCTCTTCCCCCTCCACCCGCACGGCGAACCGTCCGGCGCAGCCCTCGTCCGCTCCCAGGGCTTCTCCGTTTTCCAGACCCAGGGTCCAGCCGTGCAGGGGACAGGTCACTTTGTGGCCGTGGACCATGCCGGCGGAGAGGGGGCCTCCCCGATGGGGACAGCGATCCGCCAGGGCGAAAACGTGGTCGTCCACACTGCGGAACAGGGCCACATCCCCGTGGCGGCCACTCTTGACCACCCGACTGCCCTGACGGGGGATATCGTCGATGCGTCCAACCCGATGCCACGTGCTCATGCCGCACTCTCCATGGATTCGTCGAGGATGACCAGAGGTTTGAACTCGCTGTCGGCCACACCGTGGCTGGCCCGCTGTTCCCAGGGATCGGGCAGGGTTTCGTGGGCGGCGCGGAAGGCGGCATAGAGGGCCTGGCGTCCTTCGGCGTCCTCCACCAGCCGTTGCCGGATCCAGTCGATGCCGATGCGCTCCACCCAGGGGGCGGCGCGTTCCAGATAACGGGCCTCGCGGCGATAGAGCTGCAGGAAGGCCCCGGCGTATTCCAGCACCTCCTCCGCCGTGTCCACCCGGCAGAGAAAATCGGTGGCCCGCACCTTGATGCCGCCGTTGCCGCCGACATGGATCTCCCAGCCCGACTCCACCGCCACCACGCCCAGATCCTTGATGGTGGCTTCGGCGCAGTTGCGCGGGCAGCCGGAGACGGCCATCTTGAACTTGTGGGGCGTCCAGGAGTTCCACAGCATCTTTTCCAGCACCACCCCCATCGATTCGGAATCCTGGGTGCCGAAACGACACCAACGGTTGCCCACGCAGGTCTTGACGGTGCGCATGGCCTTACCGTAGGCGTGGCCCGAAACCAGATCGTGACGGCCCAGCTCCTTCCAGACCGCCGGAAGATCCTCCTTTTTGATCCCCAGCAGGGTGAGGCGCTGGCCGCCGGTGAACTTCACCTCGGGAATGGCGAAGCGTTCCGCCACGTCGGCGATGACGCGCAACTGATCCGGGGTGGTGGTGCCGCCCCACAGCCGGGGCACCACCGAATAGGTGCCGTCCTTCTGGATGTTGGCGTGGATGCGTTCGTTGATGAAGCGGTCGCCCGGACGCTCCCGGTAGTGTTCGGGCCAGAAGGCGGCGATATAGTAGTTCAGGGCCTGGCGACAGGTGGGACAGCCGTCGGGAGTGGTCCACTCCAGGGCAACCATGGCCTGATCCACGCCGGTCAGTTGCCGGTCCCGCACCGCCTCCCGCACCCCGTCGGAGGTGAGGGGGGTGCAACCGCACAGCGGTTTGACCTTGCGGGCGCAATAGTCACCCCCCAGGGTGGCCGCCAGGATCTTTTCCACCATGCCGGTGCAGGAGCCGCAGGAGGCGGAGGCCTTGGTGACGCTCTTCACCTCTTCCAGAGTGGAGAGGTTGCGCCCGGTGATGGCCTCCACGATGGTTTTGCGGCTCACCCCGTTGCAGCCGCACACCTGATGGTGGTCCGGCAGGTGATCGACCTCGTTGGAACCGTGACCGGCATCCCCCGGATGGGTTTGTCCGAAGAGCAGATGATCCCGCATGGGCGTGATGTCGGCGCCGTCCCGCATCAGTTCCAGATACCAGGGGCCGTCGAGGGTGTCCCCCAGCAGCACCGCGCCACGGATGCGTCCCTCCTTGACCACCAGCTTCTTGTAAACCCGGCGGGTGCGATCCTGCAGAACGATCTCCTCGCAGGAGGCGTCTCCCAGAAAATCCCCGGCGGAGAAGAGATCGACATCCGTCACCTTGAGGCGGGTGGAGACCATCGAACCGGTATAGAGATCCTCCGCTTTGGCATTGGCCAGGCGTCGCGCCAGCACCCGGCCCTGTTCGTAGAGGGGGGCCACCAGACCGTACACCGTGTTGCGATGCTGCACGCATTCGCCGACGGCCAGAATGCGTTCGTCGGAGGTGACCAGCCGGTCATCCACCACCACCCCGCGTTCGCAATGCAGCCCGGCGGCCTTGGCCAGATCGCAGTTGGGCCGCACCCCCACCGCCATGACCACCAGATCGACCTCCAGAAGGGAGCCATCCTGAAAACGCAGTCCCTCGACCCGTTCCGAGCCCAGAATGGCTTCGGTGCGGGCGTTCATGTGAAAACGCAGGCCCCGCTCCTCCAGCTCCTCCCGCAAGAGAGCGGCGGCCACGGTGTCGAGTTGCCGCTCCATCAGGATGGCCATCTGATGCACCACGGTGACCTCCATGCCCCGCTTGAGCAGACCCATGGCCGCTTCCAATCCCAGCAGTCCCCCGCCGATCACCGCCGCCCGCTTGTGGGTCGCGGCGGCTTGCACCATGGTTTCCACGTCCTTCAGATCCCGGAAGGTGACCACTCCGGGCAGATCGTGACCCGGCAGGGGCAATATCACCGCGTGGGAGCCGGTGGCCAACAGGAGATTGTCGTAGGGATGCGCACCACCCCGGTCGTCGTGAACCACCCCCCGTTCCCGATCGATGGCGGTGGCCGCCACCCCGGTATGCAGGGTGATGCCGCGCTCCTCGTACCAGGAGAGGGGATGGGTGACAATCTGGGCCACCTCCTTCTCCCCCGACAGCACCGGAGAGAGCAGGATGCGGTTGTACCCCCCGTGGGGTTCGGCCCCCAGGACGGTGATGTCGTGGCTGCCGGGAGCCCTCTCCAGCAGCTCTTCCAGAGTGCGTACCGCAGCCATGCCGTTGCCGATGACCACCAGGCGTTTGCGGGGGGGATTCATGCCGGGGTTTCCTTTCGTTGGTAGTGCCAACCCAAAAAAAAAGCCCGATGCAGCACCGTATTCGGTGGCTGCTCGGGCTTCGTTGCCAGAGGAGGATCGACCCTTCGCCGGGTCGTTATGGTCTTCTTTTCAGCAATCCCCGTACCAGAAGGCCGCAAAGCCCGTCGTTCCTGGAGAGGGGCCCCCTGACGCGGGCGAATCGGGCTGCTTTCCGCGAGGCAAAATAACGGCAACTGATGGATTATTGTGCAGATTGCCCAGCAGGTGAACGGGCCTCCCCCGGTGGGGGTATTGCGGAACAGGCGGTCGGCAGGAGGATCAACATGTTGTAAATGAAGGAAAAAATCTGAAAGGCCGCCGCATGGCACGCATCTTGAGAAGATCAGGGTAACACCAATGCTGGTGGGCTGAATGCACACATACCCAATGAAATGGGGTCTTTCCGGTAACGCCGCCCGTTCCTTTCGATCCATCGGATCCAAAAGGAGAGCGGCGTTTTTTATTTTACAGAAAGGAAATTGCCATGGAACGCCACGGAATGCCCAACTGGAACAGAAGACAGGTTTTGCGAGGATTGGGCGCTTTGGGCGCAGCCCTGGCGTTTCGGCCCGCCATCGGTCGGGCCGGCTCCCTGGAAAAGCCCCAGCTCAAGTTCGGCTTCATCAAGCTGACCGACATGGCTCCCCTGGCCATTGCTTACGAAAAGGGCTATTTCGAGGACGAAGGGCTTTTCGTCACCCTGGAGCCCCAGGCCAACTGGAAGGTGTTGCTGGACCGGGTCATCTCCGGAGAGCTGGACGGGGCCCACATGTTGGCGGGACAGCCCCTCGGGGCCTCCATCGGTTTCGGCACCCAGGCGGAGGTGATCACCGCCTTTTCCATGGATCTCAACGGCAACGGCATCACCGTTTCCAACGAGGTTTGGGAGCGCATGAAAGCCCATGTGCCCAAGGGCGCCGACGGCAAGCCGCTCCATCCCGTCAAGGCGGATGCCCTCAAGCCGGTGGTGGAGCAGTATCGCGACCAGGGCAAATCCTTCAACATGGGCATGGTTTTTCCCGTCTCCACCCACAATTACGAGCTGCGTTACTGGCTGGCGGCGGGAGGCATCCATCCGGGTTACTACTCCCCCACCGACATCACCGGGCAGATTCAGGGCGAGGTGCTGCTTTCGGTGACGCCGCCGCCGCAGATGCCCGCCACCATGGCCTCCGGCACCATCCACGGCTATTGCGTGGGCGAACCCTGGAACCAGCAGGCGGTCATCAAGGGCATCGGCGTGCCGCTGATCACCGATTATGAAATCTGGAAGAACAATCCGGAAAAGGTCTTCGGCGTGACCCGAGGCTGGGCGGAAAAGAATCCCGCCACCCACCTGGCGGTATTGAAGGCCCTGATCCGGGCGGCCATGTGGCTCGACGAGGGCAACAACGCCAACCGGGCGGAAGCGGTGAAGATCCTGGCCAAATCCGAATACGTCGGAGCCGACGCCCAGGTCATCGCCAACTCCATGATGGGTACCTTCGAATACGAAAAAGGCGACAAGCGTCCGGCGCCGGATTTCAACGTCTTCTTCCGCCATCAGGCCACCTATCCCTTCTATTCGGACGCCGTCTGGTACCTCACGCAGATGCGCCGCTGGGGCCAGATCGGGGAGTACAAACCCGATGCCTGGTACCTGGAGACGGCCCGCAAGGTCTACCGGCCCGATCTCTATCTGCAGGCCGCTTCCGCTCTGGTGTCGGAGGGCAAGGCCAAAAAGGAGGACTTCCCCTGGGAGAGCGACGGCTTCCGTGCGGAAACCAACGAGTTCATCGACGGCATCGCCTACGACGGTCGCCGTCCCAATGACTATCTGGCCCGGCTGAACATCGGCCTCAAGGGCAAACAGCGGGTCGAGGGCAACCGGGTTCTGGAGGGTGAAAAATGAGCAGCGTTTCCCTCACCACGGCCAACAACGAGGAGACGTCCCACCTTGGCCCGGGGCAGCGTTTCCGGCAGCGCATCGATCAGGTCGGCCCGGTTCTGGAGGTGTTGGGCCTGGGCTGGCTGGTGCCGGTTCTGCGCCTGATCGGCGGAGACCGCAGTCGGGGCCAGTGGCTGGCGTTTTGGCGGCTTTTGCTGGTACCGATGCTCTCCATCGCGCTCTTTTTCGGGTTGTGGGCTTTGCTGGCGCCACGGGTGCAGACCTCCCTGGGCGAGATTCCCGGTCCGGCCATGGTGGGGGCGCAGTTTCTCAATCTGCACGAGGACCATGTGCAGGAGCGGCGGAAGGAGGCGGCTTTCTACGCCCGGCAGAAGGAGCGCAACGAACGTTTTCTGGCGGCCAATCCCGGAGGCAGCTTGGAGTGGCGCACCTTTACCGGCAAGCCCACCTATTTCGATCAGATCTGGACCAGCCTGAAGACCGTCTTCACCGGCTTTTTCCTGGGGGCGCTGGTGGCCATTCCCCTGGGGGTGCTGTGCGGACTCTCCCCCACGGTGAACGCCGCGCTCAATCCGCTGATTCAGGTCTTCAAGCCGGTGTCGCCCCTGGCCTGGCTGCCGCTGGTCACCATGGTGGTCAGCGCCCTTTACGTCAGCGACAACCCGGTCTTCGACAAGTCGTTTCTCAACTCGGCCATCACCGTGACCCTCTGTTCCCTGTGGCCCACCCTGATCAACACGGCGGTGGGGGTCTCCTCCATCGATCGGGATCTGCTCAACGTGGCCAAGGTGCTGCGTCTTTCCACCTGGACCAAGGTGAGCAAACTGGTTCTGCCCTCGGCGCTGCCCTACATCTTCACCGGCCTGCGCCTCACCCTCGGAGTGGGCTGGATGGTCCTTATCGCCGCCGAGATGCTGGCCCAGAATCCGGGTCTGGGCAAGTTCGTCTGGGACGAGTTTCAAAACGGCTCCTCCCAGTCCCTGGCCAAGATCATGGTGGCGGTACTGACCATCGGGCTGATCGGTTTTCTGCTGGATCGGCTGATGTTCGCCCTGCAAGGTTTCATCACCCGCGGCCGTTCGCGATAGGGAGAAGCATCTAATGGCCATTCTGTCCATGCACGGCGTCGGCAAGGGTTTCGGTTCCGGCAACGAGCGCATCCGGGTGTTGAGCGGCATCGACCTGGAGATCGAGGAGGGGGAGTTCATCGCCATCCTGGGATTTTCCGGTTCGGGCAAAACGACCCTGATCTCCCTGCTGGCCGGGCTCACGGAGCCGGATCAGGGCTCGATCACCCTGCGCGGCCAGCCGTTGCGGGGTCCGGGACCGGATCGGGGCGTGGTGTTTCAGAACTACTCCCTCATGCCCTGGATGAACGTGAAGGAGAACATCGCCCTGGCGGTGGACAGCGTTCACCGCAACCTGAGCCGTGCCGAACGCCGGCAACGGGTGGAGCGTTACATGGCCATGGTGGGGCTCTCCCATGCCGGGGACCGGCGGCCCGCGGAGTTGTCCGGCGGCATGCGCCAGCGGGTGGCGGTGGCGCGGGCGCTCTCCATGAATCCCGATATTCTCCTGCTGGACGAACCCCTCTCCGCCCTCGACGCCCTGACCCGCGCCCGGTTGCAGGACGAAATCGCCCTCATCCGGGAGCAGGAGAAGAAGACCATCGTGCTGATCACCAACGACGTGGACGAGGCCCTGCTTCTGGCGGATCGGGTCATTCCCCTGACGCCGGGCCCCAACGCCACCCTGGGGCCGGTTTTCGAGGTTGATCTGCCCCGGCCGAGGGATCGCACCGCCATCAACCATCAGGAGAATTACAAGGCTCTGCGTCAGGCCATCACCACCTATCTGATGGATGCGGGTAAAATGCTGGAGCAGGACCGTCAGACCGGCATC
>JADGAQ010000056.1:0-2698 GCA_015231925.1 Magnetococcales bacterium | reverse complement strand
CGGGAGGTCTCCGGGGCGGGACCGGATCGGGCGGTGGTTTTTCAGGCTCCGAGTCTCTTTCCCTGGCTGACGGTGCGGGATAACGTCGCCCTGGGGGTGGACCGGGTCTATCCCCACGCCAGCCGGGCGGAGAGGGCCGATATCGTGGATTACCACCTCTGTCGGGTGGGGCTGGGGGATGTGTTGCACAAGCAGGCTTCCGAGTTGTCCAACGGCATGAAGCAGCGGGTGGGACTGGCCCGGGCCTTTGCCCTGTCGCCCCGGCTGCTGTTGTTGGACGAGCCTTTCGGCATGCTCGACAGCCTGACCCGCTGGAGTCTGCAGGAGGTGTTGATGGAGGTTTGGACCCGTTCCCAGGTGACGGCGATCTGCGTGACCCATGATGTCGACGAAGCCATTCTGCTGGCGGATCGGGTGGTCATGATGAGCAACGGTCCCCATGCCCGGGTGGGGCATGTCATGCAGGTCGATCTGCCCCGTCCCCGCAGTCGGGCGGCCTTGCTGGCCCATCCCGACTACTATCGCTATCGGGAACGGTTGCTCACCTTCCTGGATGAGTACGAACACGGACACGCCGGGCGCAGGAAGCCCTCGGAAAAGATCAAACCACCGGAGTCGGAGAGGGAAGCCGCCTGATGCGGGACAGTCCGGAGGACGAGAGTCGCGATATCGCCATTCTGGTGATCGATGCCAACCCGGAGCGGGCCGCCATTCTGGAGCAGGGTTTGGTGGAGGCGGGCTATGGCCGGGTCATGTTGATCCGTTCCCTGGCCAATCTGGGCCATCGCATCCGTCTGCTCGATCCGGAGGTGATTCTCATCGATCTGGAAAACCCCGACCGGGATACGTTGGAGAGTGTATGCCAGCTTTCCAGGGAGGTCTGTCGTCCGATTGCCCTGTTTGTGGATCGTTCGGATCGGACCATGATGACCCAGGCCATCGAAGCCGGGGTTTCGTCTTATGTGGTGGACGGGTTGCGCAAGGAGCGGGTGCAACCCATTGTGGAATTGGCCATTTCGCGTTTTCGCGCCTACGGGAAGCTGCGTCGCGAGCGGGACGAAGCGGTGGCGGCGCTGGCGGATCGCAAGTTGATCGATCGGGCCAAGGGGTTGTTGATGAAGCAGCGGGGTTTGTCGGAGGAGGAGGCGTACCATGCCATGCGCAAGGCGGCCATGCGGGAGAACCGGAAGCTTGTTGAGATTGCCAGGGTATTGATTGCCGCCTTCCAACTGGATTTGTAATTGTTCTTTTCAATATTTTATCCTTTAAGTATCAAAAAAGGAAAATGTTCTGTCTTTTGACGTGTCTTTTTTCCTTAATAAAAGAACAACTGAAAAAGTCAAAGGATAGAACATTTTCTTTTTTTGATACTTAAAGGATAAAATATTGAAAGGCAGTTGTAACGTAAATTGTCAGGACTGAAATCCCATGAAAACGATCAAGGCCGGTTTCATCCCGCTCATCGACTGCGCCTCCCTGGTGGTGGCTCGGGAAAAAGGCTTCGCTGCAGCCCGCGGCCTTGATCTGGTCCTGTCCAGGGAGCCCTCCTGGGCCACGTTGCGGGACAAGGTGGCTTACGGCATGCTGGATTGCGCCCAGATGCTGGCGGGCATGGTTCTGGCGCTGCATCTGGGGGCGGGGGGCGAGCCGACGGAGATGGCGGTTCCCATGGCGCTGGGGCAGGGGGGCAATGCCATCACCCTGGCTTCCTGGCTGGTGGGGGCCATGGGCAAGGTGGACGCGGAGGCCATGGCGGGTCCGCGGGTATGGCGCAACCGGGTTTTGGCCCGAGTGATTCGCCTGCGTCAGCGGCAGGGGGAGGGGCCGTTGCGTTTGGCCACGGTATTTCCCTATTCCAGCCACCATTACGAATTGCGTTACTGGCTGGCGGCGGCGGGAATTGATTGCGAACGGGAGGTGGAGTTGGTGGTGATTCCGCCGCCGCGCATGGTGGCGGCGTTGGAAACGGGGGAGATTGCCGGTTTCTGCGTGGGAGAACCGTGGAATCAGTTGGCGGTGGCGCGCGGGGTGGGGGAGGTGGTGGTGACCAAACACGATCTGTGGCCTTGCAGCCCGGAGAAGGTGTTGGGTCTGCGCGCCGCCTGGCTGGCGGAGAACGGTGTCTTGGTGGAGGCCTTGGTGACGGCGCTGATCGAGGCGGGACGCTGGGCCGACCAGCCGGAGCATCGTGCGGAGTTGACGGCGCTGCTGGCGCGGGAGGCTTACATCGGTGTGGAGGCGGCGTTGATCGAGGCGGTGTTGGCGCAGCGTCCTCGCCTCAACGCGCGGGAGGGGTTGGACCTTCCCGGCTATCAGCGGTTTCATGGCCATCTGGCTCAATATCCCTGGGTTTCCCAGGGGGAGTGGTTGATCTCCCAGATGATGCGCTGGGGCCAGATTGGCGAGGAGCCGGCCAGTCTGCAGGCGGTTGCCCGGATCTACCGTCCGGATCTTTACCGCCGGGCGGCCCTGGCTTTGGGGCTACCGGTGCCGGCCACCTCCCGCAAGGTGGAGGGGGGCCATCGGGAAGCGTTTGCCTTGCCGCTGGAGTCGGGAGGGGAGATGGTCCTGCCCGCCGATGCGCTTTTCGATGGGCACGCCTTTGACAGCGTCGCCTTTGGGGAGCTGCTGAGGGTGTAACAAGTGTTCCCGCCTTTCAATATGTTATCTTTTAAGTATCAAAAAAAGGAAATGTTCT